>NZ_NCKP01000031.1:0-54281 GCF_002282795.1 Thiomonas sp. 13-64-67 | reverse complement strand
GTCGGCCTATTTCACCCGCGAGCTCACCCGCCTGCACGGCTGGACCGGCTTCGTGCGCTGGCGGGCCTCGGCCAAGCATTACTACTGGGCGCAGCGCTACCCGGCCGATATCGTCGATCTGCTGGCCATTCGGCTGATCGTGGGGCTCGCCTTGTTGCAAGAGAGCGCGCGCCATCGCGGCACGCCGGTGGAGCGCGGGCAACTCGACGCCTTGCTGCAAGAGCGCAGTGCCGAATGTCTGCTGCGCGAAGCACTGCACAGTGGCGCGGTGCTGCCCGACTGGGCGCAGCGCATCGACGACACGCTGGCGCGTGGCCACTGCGCCCGCTGCGACGACCTGCTGCAGCGCTACTGGCCGCTGTGGCAGCGCAAACTCGCGCAGGAGCAGGCCGACGCGTTGCGAGCGCTGGCCGTTGCCGCCAAAGCCATGCCCGCGCTCGAAGCGCTCGACCCCAGCGGGGTGCAAGGGCTGCTGCAGGGCTTGCAGGAATTTGGCGAGCAGGAGGGCATGGTCTGGACTCTGGCGATGGAGGCGCAGTCCATCGACCATCTGCTGGCTCGGGTGCAGGTGCCCCAAGACCTGCCTGCCGACAAGCGTCCGTTTGCCCAGGCCTGGTTTTGCATCGACGTGCGCTCTGAACCCATTCGCCGCCATTTGGAGCGCGTGGGCGACTATCAGACCTTCGGCATCGCCGGATTTTTCGGCGTGCCCGTGGGCTTTCTGGGATACGGCAAAGGCAGCGAAAGCCACTTCTGCCCGGCGGTGGTCACGCCCAAGAATCTGGTGCTCGAACTGCCCGCGGCCCTCGATCCCAACGACGAAGACTTTGTCAGCACGCTGGGGCACGTGCTGCACGACCTCAAAAGCTCGGTGCTCTCGCCCTACGTCACCGTCGAGGCGGTGGGCATGTTGTTCGGTCTCGATCTGTTCGGCAAGACTCTGGCGCCGCTGGGCTACAGCCGCTGGCGCAGTCGCATCGACGCCGAAAAGCCCGTCACCCGCCTGCTGGTCGACAAGCTCACCCGCGAGCAGGCCGATTCCATCATCCGCACCCTGCAGCGGGCCATGATCGTCAAGGCGCTGCATGCCGAGTTGCACATCGACCGCGAACGGGTCGATGACGCCATGATCCGCGAACTGCGCGAAACCGCGCTGCGCCACCGCAGCGGACCCACGCGTCTGCGCGAGTCGTTCGGCGTGTCGGACAAGCAAGAAGCCGAATTCATCGACAAGTTGCGCGAGGTGTACCGCGTCGATCCCGACTTTGCCGGCTACCAACTGGTGCGGCTGGGACGAATTGGCTACTCGCTCGACGAGCAGGTCAACTATGTGCATACCGCGCTGACCATGATCGGTTTGACCCAGACCTTCTCACGCTTCGTGCTCATCGTCGGCCACCAGGGTCAAACCGAGAACAACCCCTACGAGTCGGCGCTGGATTGCGGCGCCTGCGGTGGCGGCAGCGGTCTGGTCAACGCCCGGGTGCTGTCCCAGATGGCCAACAAGACGGCGGTGCGGGAGCGCCTTGCGACCATGGGCATCACCATCCCGGAAGACACCTGGTTCCTGCCGGCCGTGCACACCACCACCACCGATTCCATCGAACTGCTCGACCTCGACCTGCTGCCCCCGCGGCTGCTCGTCTATCTGGAGCGCTTGCGCAACGGCCTGCGGGCGGCTTCGCGCCTGGCCGCAGCCGAGCGCATGCCTAAGTTGATGTCCAGCCCGCGTGAACTCGATCCGGCCCATGCTTACCGCCTGGCACACCGTCTGGCGGTCGATTGGTCGCAGACGCGGCCCGAGTGGGGGCTGTCGAAGAACGTATACGGCATCATCGGTCGCCGCAGTCTGACTGAGGGCGCCGATCTGGAAGGGCGGCCCTTTCTGCAGTCCTACGACTGGCGCTGTGACCCAAAGGGGCGTCTGCTCGAGAACATTCTCGCGGCGCCCGTCGTGGTGGGCGAGTGGATCAACCTGGAGCATTTTTTCTCTACCGTCGATAACGCCCACATGGGCAGTGGCAGCAAGGCCTATCACAACGTCGCTGGACGCTTCGGGGTGATGACCGGCAATCTGAGCGACCTGCGCACCGGCCTGCCGATGCAAACGGTGATGCGCGAAGGACGCCCCTACCACGAGCCGATGCGGCTGATCGCCTTAATTGAAGCTCCGCTCGACTTTGCCGGGCGGGCGCTGCAAAGCGTGGTCAAGGTCAAGAGCCTGGTGCTCGGCGGCTGGATCCGCGCCATCGTCATCGACCCCACTCAGGGCTACAAACCTTTCGTCTACAACAACGGGCAATGGGAGGAGCGCGCACCGCTCGTTGCCCAGACTCAGGAGGATCTCGTCGCATGAACGCCATCAAGCTGTATCCGCTGAAAAAGCTGGAAATCATCCTGGAAGGAGCGCACAAGGAATTCGCCACCGACCTGCTCGACCGCGCCGGTGTGAAGGGTTACACCATCGTCGGCAACCTGTCGGGCAAAGGCAGCCACGGCATGTACGAAGGCCACCTCATGTTCAATGAGGACGATGCGCTGATCATGATCATCGCCGCGGTGCCCGAAGAACTCGTGGGCCCGCTGCTCGAAGGCTTCCAGCCCTTTTTCGAGGCGCACTCCGGCGTGGTGTTCGTGCACGACATTCAGGTCGGGCGCCCCATCAAATTCCGCAACTGATCGGCGCCGAGACGGATCGGATGATTTAGTTTTCCTGAACGAAAGTGTTGTCGATATAAATTGATTCTTATGTGAGCGGGGCGGTATTCTTCAATCCGCTTTCAAGGATATGCGGTTTGTGCAGAGATCTTCTGACCTCTCACGGCTGCTTGGAATTCCAAGCAGCGCAACGCAAGACGGGTCGTCCCGACTTGTTCTGTGTTGCGGTATCAAAGAGACTTTTTGTTGGCCGCCCGTACCTGTTGGCCAGAACATTGAAATTTTTGTCACGTTTCATCGCTAAGGAGTGATCGATATGGCAGTTAAGACCTATCAGGCCGGCGTTAAGGAGTACCGGCAAACCTATTGGATGCCGGAGTACACCCCTCTGGACACCGATCTACTGGCCTGCTTCAAGATCACCCCGCAAGCGGGCGTCGATCGTGAAGAGGCTGCAGCCGCTGTGGCGGCCGAGTCGTCCACCGGCACCTGGACCACGGTGTGGACCGATCTGCTGACCGACATGGACTACTACAAGGGCCGCGCCTATCGCATCGAAGACGTGCCCGGCGACGACACCTGCTTCTACGCCTTCATCGCCTATCCGATCGACCTGTTCGAAGAAGGCTCGGTGGTCAACGTGTTCACCTCGCTGGTGGGCAATGTGTTCGGCTTCAAGGCCATCCGCGCCCTGCGCCTGGAAGACATCCGCTTCCCGATCGCCTACGTCAAGACCTGCAACGGCCCGCCCAACGGCATCCAGGTCGAGCGCGACGTGATCAACAAATACGGCCGTCCGCTGCTGGGCTGCACCATCAAGCCCAAACTGGGTCTGTCGGGCAAGAACTACGGCCGCGCCGTGTACGAATGCTTGCGCGGCGGTCTGGATTTCACCAAGGACGACGAGAACATCAACTCGCAGCCCTTCATGCGCTGGAAGCAGCGTTTCGACTTCGTGCAGGAAGCCACGCTCAAGGCCGAGCAGGAAACCGGCGAGCGCAAGGGCCACTACCTGAACGTGACCGCCCCGACCCCGGACGAAATGTTCAAGCGTGCGGAGTACGCCAAGGAAATCGGCGCGCCCATCATCATGCACGACTACATCACCGGCGGCTTCTGCGCCAACACCGGCCTGGCGCAATGGTGCCGCGACAACGGCATGCTGCTGCACATCCACCGCGCCATGCACGCCGTGCTTGACCGCAACCCGCACCACGGCATCCACTTCCGCGTGCTGACCAAGATCCTGCGTCTGTCGGGTGGCGACCACCTGCACACCGGCACCGTGGTGGGCAAGCTCGAAGGCGACCGCGCTTCCACTCTGGGCTGGATCGACCTGCTGCGCGAATCGTATGTGCCGGAAGACCGCAGCCGCGGCATCTTTTTCGATCAAGACTGGGGCTCCATGCCCGGCGCCTTCGCCGTGGCCTCCGGTGGCATTCACGTGTGGCACATGCCCGCGCTGGTGACCATCTTCGGCGATGATTCCGTGCTGCAGTTTGGCGGCGGCACCCTCGGCCACCCCTGGGGCAACGCGGCCGGCGCCGCAGCCAACCGCGTGGCGCTCGAAGCCTGCGTGCAAGCCCGCAATGAAGGTCGTCAGGTTGAAAAGGAAGGCCGCGAGATTCTCACCGCAGCCGCCCAGCATTCGCCCGAACTGAAAATCGCCATGGAAACCTGGAAAGAAATCAAGTTCGAGTTCGACACCGTCGACAAGCTGGACGTCACCAACAAGTGACCGATCCCGGTGCGGCGGCCGCTGAGGCCGCCGCTGCCTGACACCGTTTGCTCTCAAAGGAATTCATCATGGCCACTGTGCAAGCCTACAAAGCCACCAAGAAGTACGAAACCTTCTCTTATCTGCCGCAAATGACGCCCGAACAGGTGCGTCGCCAGATTGCCTACACCATCGCCCAGGGCTGGAACCCCGCGGTGGAGCACACCGAAAAGGGCACCTCAGCTCGCGTGAGCTTCTGGTACATGTGGAAGCTGCCGCTGTTCGGCGAGCAGTCCGTAGATGCGGTGCTGGCTGAACTTGAGGCCTGCCACCGCGAATTTCCTGACCACATGGTGCGTTTTGTCGCTTATGACAACTACGCCCAGAGCCAGGGTCTCGCGTTCGTGGTCTACCGCTGATCGCGGATCTGGCGTGATGGCATGGATGCCGTCGCGCCGGTTTTCCGGGGCCGCGTGCCTCGGGTTCAGGCTCCGAGTTTTCTGAATTCACGACTTCTCTGCTTCGAGGTCCACCATGACATATCCTGCCGAACGCCATGCGCAGGCGACCCTTTCGGGTCGCGAGCTGGCACTCAAGCGGCGCCAGGCCATGGCGCTGCATGGCAAGGCCGGTTCGGCCAAGCCTGCTGGCGCCCCTGCGCGCCAAAGGCCGGAGATGGCTGCCGCATCTTCTGCTGCTTCTTCGCAGTCGCGGCCCGCCTCCGCCGTATCGGCAGCCCCTGTCGTGCGTGCGGCCGCCTTTGCCTCCGCCTCTGCGCCCACCGCGTCCTTGAATCCGCCGCAGGCGCAGCTCAGTCCAGCGCGTGCGCGCCGCCAGGCGCTGTCGCAGCAGGGCAAGGCAGCGATCAAACTGGCTGGAAGCGGCGGCCCGAGCGCGCATCTGCGCCCCTCGGTCGCTGCGATCTCTAGTGAGGCTTCTTCTCGTGATGCATCCGCGAGTTGCGGCTGCGCCACCGAGCAGTCCTGTGGTTGCGGTTGCGCCGATGCGGCTGCGGCGCCATCCACCCAGAGCGCGATGTTCGCACCCGCTGCCGAGGTGTCAAACGCTGTTCGCGCGGTGCCGATGGCGGGAGGTCGCGCCCTGGCGCAGGCCCGCCGTGCCGCGCTGGCGCAGGATGGCAAGGCTGGTCTGCGTCGTGTGGCGCAGGCCACCAAGATTGCGGCGTCGCTTCCGGGGCAGGATTGGCAAGTCGCCATGAGCAAGGGAGCAACCGCTCGCCAAGTGGCGATGCAGCGTCGTCATGTGCAGTCGCTCGTCGGCCGCGCGGGCGCCTGCGCCTCTGCCGAGTCCTCGCGCCCCAGTGGTCGCATGAAGGCTCGCAACACGCAGGCTCCCGTGCCGATGAAGGTCGAGGAAGGTCACACCCTTTCGGGCCAACGCGTGACGGGCACTCAAGTCGAACGCAGCCAGCGCGTCAGCGGCAACGAGCCGGGCTCCTGCCGCGCCATCACCGGAACCGAATACATCGGCTCCGAGCAATTCGACACCTTGTGCAAGACCCGCCCCGCTCCCAATCCGCCGAAGGTGGGTGTGAGCACCACGCTGCGCGAACAGCGGGTCACCGGCACCGAAGTGGGCCGGTCCTCCAAAATGACCGGCGACGAGCCGGGTTCTTGCCGCTCCATCACCGGTACCGACTATTTGAGCGCAGAGCGTTACCAAGAATTCTGCGACACCCGCCCTCAACCCGGCGCTCAAAAGGTCGGCCGCGGCACCACCGAAATGGGTCAGCGCTTCACCGGCACTTTGGTGGATCGCCCGGTGAAAGTCACCGGCGGCGAGCAAGGCTCGGATCGCACCGTCACCGGCACCAGTTACAGCATGGCCAGTGCGGATACCGCGCCGAACAAGGTCGAGATTTCCACGACGGCGCAAGGCAAGGCCGTGACGGGAACGGGTCTGGGTGCGCGCAAAGGCATGACGGGCGATGAGGCCGGCGCCTGCCGCCCGGTGACGGGCACGCAATACTTGTCGAGCGAGCAGTTCGTGCAGGTCTGCGGCACCGAAGCCCCGGCGCAGCCGCGCAAGGTCAGCGTGATGTCCAGCCGAGAAGGTCAGAGTGTGACCGGCACCGATGTGGGTCGCAGTTCGCAAGTGACCGGCAGTGAAGCGGGTTCCGCTCGCGCCATCACGGGCAATCAGTATTTCAATGCCAAAGACTTCGGCGGCGCTTCCACTGCGGCTCCGGCCAAGGTCAGTACGATGCAGACGCTCAGTGGCCGGTCGGTGACCGGTTCAGAGGTCGCGCCCAGCCCAAAATTGTCCGGTGATGAGTCATACGGGTGCCAACCCGTCACCGGCGTCGACTATATCGGCACCCAACAACTGGCCGCAGTGTGCGAAACCGCACCGGCCATCGCGCCCGTCGCGAAAGTGGCGGTCGACCAGACCTGGAAGGGTCAGAAGGTCACAGGAAGCCATGCGGGCCGTAGTCAGCGCGTCACCGGCAACGAGGCCGGCGCCTGTGCGCCCATCAGCGGCAACAGCTATTTCGGCCAGGGGCAGTATGCCGAGTTCTGCGCGGCGCCTGCGCTGCAGCAACAGCGCAACCTGCAACGTGACAGCACCACGGTTTCGCTGCGCGCCATTACCGGAGACCGGCCTGGTGCCGGAGGTTCGGTGATGACCGGTGACGAACGTGGCGCCTGCGAGCCGGTGACTGGCACGCCTTATCTGGGCATGGACACCATGCCGGGCCAATGCGCCACCAGTGGCCGTTTCGTCTCGCGCGCTCGACCGGTCGAGGAGCCTGTGCGCGATCCGGCTCCTGCGGGCTTCAGCATTCTGACCCGCGGGCATGCCTCGCTGGGACGTGAACGCGATCAAGCTGTGACCGGTAACGGTATGGGCTCGGAGCGCATCTCCGGCTCGATCAACAAGGCCGAAGGTCTGATTACCGGCACCCCCGAGTTCCGCAAGCAGGATGTGCAGCGACTGCAAGCCCAGCAGCAGGTGCAGAAAGACGCCCTGCTGCAACGTGCGGCGCAGCGCCTGAGTGGCGAGGGCAGTCAGCAAGGCACCAAAGTTTCGGGTGACGTGTGGCTCGACAAATCGCGCGTAACCGGCACGGAAGGCACGTCGAGCTTGATGCGCAATCTGTCGATGCGCGGCCAGCCCCGTGGTGCGGGCGCCAATGCCACCACGTTCCGCGAGGTGGAGCGTCCCGAGGTGCCTGCGTCGCGTGTGACCGGCTCGTCAGGCAACACCGAACGCGGTGCGCCGGTGACCGTTTCCGGCGGCGCGCGCGGCTGAGGCGAGGGCAAGTCCGATGAACACGCTCAAGCGCAGAACGGCTCTCCAGGCCAGTGGCGCCTACCTGCCGACGCAGGAGGTCTCCGCGCCGCATTTGCACGCCGTCCGCCCCGCGTTGCATGCAGGCGAGCATGCGATCGACAACCCGGCCTGTGTCATCGGCCCCGGGCAGCGCTGCGAACATGCCTTGGTCGATTCCGAGCTCAACTGCCGCTTGTCCGACTATGAGCGCATCGTGCGCGGCCGCTTCAGCGGCATTGTCGACGTGCTCAAGGAAATCTCCGCGCTGCAGCACGAGCGAGACTTCGCCGAGCGCGCGCAGCGGCTGGCGCAGGAACGGCTGGGCTATGCCTTGCCGCAGCAATTGCTCGACGATGCCTGGGTATCGGGCCTGGACATGAAGGCGCTGCATACGCACTGCATTTTCCAAAGTTTCAAGGTTTGCGTGGATCGCACCGATGCCGACCAGTCGCTGTGGCTGAACCGCATGGCGCTCACGCCCGAGTTTCTCGCCGCCTGCGGTTATCACACCGTGGACGTCACTCCCTGCGCCGACGGTCGCCTGCAAGGTTTGCTGCCTTTCGTCTTTCGCATGGCGCCCAACCGCAACGTCTATCTCAAGGCGTATGCGGGGGCGATGTTCGATGTCGAAGCCGATATGGTCGATTGGGGTCATCGCGAGATCGAGCGACTGAGCGGCGGAATTCCCGGTGGCGAATCGCAGAACTATCTGAAGATCGCGGTGTACCACTTCAGCAGCTCGCACTCGCATGAACAGGGCTGCGCCTTTCATGCCAGCAATGACAAGCAGGCGGTGGAGTCGGCCAAGCAGCGTCTGGACGAATTGCGCATCGCCATCGAACGTACCTATGGCGTGGGCGCCGCGCCGGACATTCTGCTCGTCGGCCTCGACACGGATGTGGATGCGCTGCGCATCCACCTGCCGGATGCCGACGGCGATGTGAATCCCTACCGTTACGTCGATACGGCAGAGCTGTACCGCGAAACCGTGGGGCTGACGGCACAAGCCGCTCGGGCTCACATTGCGCAGCGGGTGGACGAAGCGCAGAACATGGACGGTTGGGCGCAGGGACGCGGCGTGATGATCCCGGGCATGCGCCAGCTAGTACTGGCGCTGGCTGAGGCCAATCTGTCGCAGATCGAGTATGTGATCCATCACCATCAGGGCCGCTACACCGTGCTGGGCCACGACGAAGAGTTCATCTGCGCCGGCGAGGCCACGCAGTATGTGCAGATGCGCAATAAGTATTACTTCGCCCATCTCGATACGGTCGAGGAAGGTGCGGCCGATGTCGATGTCGGCATCAAGATTTTTACCGGCCTGAACGTGCGGCATGGCCTGAGCGTGCCCGTGTTGGTGCATTTTTACTATTCGTCGCGCGTGCCCGGCTCGCGCGAACGCGCGCTCAACCGCGCAAAACAGGTCAAGGCGGCCATCGAAGCGAGGTATCCGGCGCTGGTGGCGCGGGAACTGCTGACCTGCCGCATGGCGCTGTCCGACCGTTTCGACACCGAACGCTGCGTGTTCGTTGACGAGGCGGAGGCGGACTCAGGACATTGAGGGAAGACAGATGCGCATCATGCGAGTGGAAAAGACGCTGGTATCGACGAATCGGATCGATTCGTTCGGTCATCGTCCGCTGCTCGTCGTCCAGGAAAAAGCGGGTGGCACGCGCAGCGTGGCGGTCGATGCAGTGGGCTGTGTGCCGGGAGATTGGGTGATCTGTGTGGGTTCTTCTGCTGCGCGGGATGCAGCAGGCGCCAAGGATTTTCCGTCCGATCTGACCATCGTCGGCATCATCGACCATTGGACTGCGGAGGGCTGATGGAAATCTGGCGCGTCAAGGACGAACTGGTTTGTACCCGGCGTGCGCCGGGGCTGAAGTCCGCTTCGTTGCGCGTTTTGCAGGGACAGACAGGCAATATTCAGGTGGCCACCGATCCGGTGGGTGCGCCGGTGGGCAAATGGGTGTTTACCACCCTGGGCAGTGCAGCAAGGCTGGCCATGCCCGACCCGACCGTCACCACGGATCTGACCATCTGCGGAATTATCGAGGGCTGGGAGGAGTGAACCCGTCAACGGGTTTTCCGTGCAGTCGTGTGAGCAAGAGGGCACCTCGGGCACCGGGCTCGGTGCTTATGGGTGGGAAGTCGACTTTTAGACAAGGAGTGACAAATGGCTGAACGGATGGGCATTGCCCTGGGAATGATCGAAACACGCGGCCTGGTGCCGGCGATTGAAGCAGCGGATGCCATGTGCAAGGCGGCGGACGTGCGCCTCATTGGCCGCCAGTTCGTGGGAGGCGGCTACGTTACCGTGCTGGTGCGTGGTGAAACCGGCGCGGTGAATGCGGCGGTGCGTGCGGGCGCCGATGCCTGCGAGCGCGTGGGTGACGGCCTGGTGGCTGCGCACATCATCGCCCGCGTGCATGGCGAAGTCGAGGGCATTCTGCCCGAAGCGCCGTCGGCCTGAGCTGGCGGCAGGCATTGGTAATTGCAAACCTTTGAGGAGCGAGAAATGGCGAACGTGAATGGAATTGCCCTGGGCATGATCGAAACGCGCGGACTGGTGCCGGCGATCGAAGCGGCTGATGCCATGTGCAAGGCAGCGGAAGTGCGACTGATCGGTCGCCAGTTCGTGGGCGGCGGCTACGTCACCGTGCTGGTGCGCGGCGAAACCGGCGCGGTCAACGCGGCGGTGCGCGCGGGTGCCGATGCCTGCGAGCGCGTGGGTGACGGCCTGGTGGCTGCGCACATCATCGCCCGCGTGCATAGCGAAGTCGAAGGTATTCTGCCTTCCACGCCGAGCGCCTGATCGGCGCTGATTGGCGCTGATTGGTGTTCAGCATGAATGCGCCGACCCCGCCCGCATGGTTGCGCCCAGCGGCGGATGAGGTGAAACCTGATGGAGATTTGGAAATGGCAAGTGTGACGGGTATTGCCCTTGGCATGATCGAAACGCGTGGCCTGGTGCCCGCGATCGAAGCGGCCGACGCGATGTGCAAGGCAGCGGAAGTGCGACTGATCGGTCGCCAGTTCGTAGGGGGAGGCTACGTCACCGTACTGGTGCGTGGCGAAACCGGTGCGGTGAACGCGGCGGTGCGTGCAGGCGCCGATGCGTGCGAGCGCGTGGGCGACGGCCTGGTGGCTGCGCACATCATCGCCCGCGTGCACAACGAGGTGGAAGGCATACTGCCGACCAGCCCCGATGCAGAGGGCGGTGGCCGCGACGCGGAAATCACCTCCACCCGCAGTTAAATACGCAGCTAAGCACGCAGGTCCATATGCCGGTAGATTCCCGCACCCTGGGTTGGTTGACGCGCGCACTCGGTCATGAAATGACCGCAGTGCAGCAGTACCTTGCCCAAAGCGTGCTGGCCCGGCTGTGGGGCGATGCGGCCTTGGCCGCTGAGCTGCGGCGCGAGGCGCTCGAAGAACTCGATCACGCCAGCGCGCTGATGGAACAACTCATTCTGCACGGCATCGCGCCTTGCGCGGGCAATTTGCCGCCCGCTCGTTTGGGGCGCAGTCCGGCCGAGTTGCAGGTGCATGATGCGCAGTTGGAGACCTCGGCGGTGCATTTGTATGCAGACGCCCTGCGTCATGCGCAGCGGGTGCGCGATGGCGAATCGGCCGCCTTGTTTGCGCGCCTGCTCAACGAAGAATCGCAACATCTGCAGCGGGTGCAGCATACCGAAGGAGCCTCACATGGATGAACAAACCGCCTCGTGGCGCGAGCAGGGCAAACCGCCGATGCTGTTCAAGCGCTTCGCCTTCGGCAGTTACGCCCAGACGCGCGCCTTTCTCGATGCGCTGGCGGCCTTGTCCGAAGAAACCGGGCAGCATCCGCAGAACATCAACTTCGGCACGACCTACGTCAACATCACCCTCGATGCGGCCGACGGCGCCACGCTGGGCGAGGCCGAGCGCGCCTTTGCCGCCCGGGTGGATGCCTTGGCGGGAAGTTCGGGCTGAGTCATGGCAGCCGCCCAAGTGCTGGCCGTCATCAACCAGAAGGGCGGCGCTGGCAAGACCACGCTGGCCATGAATCTGGCTGCCGGGCTGGCCCGGCGCGGGCCGACGGTGGTGGTGGACCTCGATCCGCAAGGCTCTGCGCTGCAATGGGGTGGCGCAGGCGCGCAGCCCTACCCGGCCACGGTCAAACAGATCTCGGGCCGCTGGGACGGCGCCGGGCTTCGACAGACTTACAAGGCCTATCAGCACATCGTGCTCGATTGTCCGCCCTCGCTCGACAGTCATGCCTCCAGCCAGGCGCTGCGGTCCGCCGATGTCGCGCTCATCCCCGTACTGCCCTCGCCGGTGGATCTTTGGGCCAGCCTGCGCCTGCCGCAAGAGGTGGAAGCCGCGCGCACGCAAAACCCGGGGCTGCGTGCCTTTCTGGTACTCAACCAGATCGAGCAACGCAGCGCCCTTTCGGCCGCCATGCAGGATGCGCTGGCCGAGTTCGGCCTGCCCGTGCTGCAGGCCGCCATGCGCCGCCGCGCCATCTATCGCGCCTCGGCGCTTGACGGCCTGTCGGTTTACCAGATGGGCGCCCGCGGCCAGGGCGCTGCGGACGAAATCGACGCCATACTCAAGGAGGTTTACCCATCATGAGCAGCATCAAGGAAAAGTTGACCCAAAGCGTGCGTCAGGCACGCTCTACCCAACCCGCCAAGACAGCCGGCGCCCCGGCTCGCGCCGCAACGCCCGCCACTAAGGCGGCGAGCAAGCCCGCGCCCGCAGTCAAGGCAGTCGCAGTCGCCAAGCCTGCTCCGCGCACGGTCGCCAAGGCGTCGGCAATGCCCCTGGCGGCAGAGCCTGCCTCGTCGGCCTCTACGCTGTTCCCGCAGCGCGTCTGGCCCGATTGATTGCCCGATTGTGTTTTTCGCGCCGGTCGGCCCCGAGCCGTGCCGCGCTTTGTCGAGAGAGATTGCCATGCGTCACGAAGACTACGTTCGCACTTATGCCCCCCGTCAGGATGCACGTCCTGCGCGAGCCGGTTCCGTCATGCCTGCCGCCCATCGCCCGGCGGCCGATCTGAGCGCAGCGCCTGCGAGCGGGTTAGACGCCTACCGTGTCGCCCGCGAGCCCTATTACCGTGCGCTGAGCGACGAAGTCGAGCTGTATGAGGCGGCTTATTCCGTGCGCCTGCCGGTCATGCTCAAGGGCCCCACGGGCTGCGGCAAAACCCGCTTCGTCGAATACATGGCCTGGAAGCTGGGCAAGCCCTTGATTACCGTGGCCTGCAACGAAGACATGACCGCCTCCGACCTGGTGGGCCGCTATCTGCTCGATGCCAACGGCACCCGCTGGCAAGACGGCCCGCTGGCCATGGCCGCTCGCTTGGGCGCCATCTGCTATCTCGACGAAGTGGTCGAGGCGCGGCAAGACACCACGGTCGCCATTCACCCGCTCACCGATGCGCGGCGCATTCTGCCGCTGGAGAAGAAGGGTGAGATCATCGAGGCGCATCCCGATTTCCAGGTGGTCATCTCCTACAACCCCGGCTATCAGAGCCTGATGAAGGACCTCAAGCAATCCACCAAGCAGCGTTTTGCCGCGCTCGATTTCCACTACCCCGAGCACGAAGTCGAAGCCGAGATCGTGGCGCATGAATCCGGTGTGGGTCTGGAGGTGGCCAAGAATCTGGTGCACATCGCCGAACGCTCGCGTAATCTCAAGGGGCACGGGCTCGACGAAGGCATCTCCACCCGCATGCTCATCTACGCCGGCTCGCTGATCGCGCAGGGTGTGGCGCCGCTGGGAGCCTGCCGCATGGCGCTGGTTCGCCCGATCACCGATGACCCGGACATGCGCGATGCGCTGGACGCCGCGGTGACCACCTATTTCTGACCTTCGCTAGCGCTGCGGCCCCCAGTCGCCACGGGCGGCAGGCCGCGCGCAGTGAGTCCATCATGGCCATTCACCTCGAAGAATTCCAGGAACTCGTCGACGAGCTGCCGAGCGGTGCGCAGGACGTCCTGCGCGCGTCTTGGAACGAGGCTGCGCGCGTCTTCTCCTCGCGCGGCCTAGACAACTTCCTCAAGGGAGCTGCCGCGCTGCACCAGCTTGGCCGCGGTGAAGAGCTGGTGATCACCTACCTGCAGTCCATGCCCGAACTGGCCCGCGCCATCGGTGAGGACGTGCTGCCCGATCTGGTCAATTTTCTGTTGGCCATGGCTTCCAAGACCTCTGGCCAGGTGTTGGCGCTGATTGCTGCCACTGCGCCCCTGGCCGGTCAGCGGTTGGGCGACGAAGAGTTGTTTCGGCAGTTTCTCAGCGTGCTGTCGCTGATGCTGGCACAGGCGCCGCGAGGCTTGCGGCCCATGCTCGAAAACCTGGAGCGTTTGCTGTCGCAGCTCACCCTGGGCGGGCTGCGGCGCTGGGCCCAGTGGGGCGCGCAGGCCTACAAGGCTGATTTTGACGGGCAGGTCGCCTACTTTTCGCTGCAAAGCCCCGATGCGCTTTCGATGTTGCAGCAAGAGCGCAAAGGCACGCTGTTCGTGGACGTGCAGCGTCGGCTCAACATCTACCTGCGGGCGATGTGGGGACGCGACTTTTTCATGCGCCCGACCGCGGGCGACTACGAAAACCGCGAAGGTCTCAAGCCCTTCATCGAGCGCTACGTCATTCACATCGCCGATGCCTACGACGACTATCGCCCTCTCGGCCCCGACACGCCGTCAGAGCAGGTCGTCAGCGCGCTGGACGTCTATCGCGCTGCGGCCAACCACTGCGCCGCGCATCTGGTGTTCACCACCGAGCCGCTGTCCATGCAGGCCCTGTCGCCGCTGCAGATCGGCCTGATCGAAGTCATCGAAGACGCACGGGTCGAGGCGCTGGCTATTGCTCAGTTTCCCAATATGCGTGAGGCGTGGCTGGCCCTGCAGCCGCCTGCCGACTACAGCGAGCCCAAGACCGTGGGCGATCTGCTCAACCGACTCGCGCGCGCGCTGTTGGAGGAGCACAGCGCCGATCCGCATCCTTGGGTACAACAGGGCGTGGCCCATTTTCGCGCCCAGCCCGACTTGCTGGATGCGAAATTCAGCTGGAACGTAGGCATCGACCTCTCACACCCCTTGGCGGCGCTGGATCTGCCGGAATACAACCGCCGCACCGATGGTCTGCGCGCGCTTTATCGCGACGACAACCGCGCCATCTGGGAGCTGGAGGAGTACGACGAAGCGCAGGCGTTGCAGGCCACCTGGGAGACGCAGCAGCAGGTGCGGCGCAAGGTCAGCGTCATGGAGATGGTCAACGAGGTCGATAACGAATTCGCCGGTGACGACGCGCAGGAGGTCTGGATTCTGCCCACCGAGTTCTATCTCGACCAGGAAGGGGTGACCATCAACTCGCTCGAAGGCCGCCCGCCGATTTCCGAGCCCTTTCACTATCCCGAGTGGGACTATCAGATCCAGCTCGACCGCCCAAGCTGGGCCACCGTGCTCGAGCGTCATCCGCCGGTGGGCGACCTGGCGGTGATCGACGCCATTCTGGCCGAGCACAAACCCGTGGTGTCGCGTCTGAAATTTCTCATCGAGTCGATGATTCCGCAGGGGCTGCAGCGCATCCGGCGCCAGGAAGACGGCGACGACATCGACATCGATGCCGCCGTGCGCGCCATGACCGATGTGCGCATGGGCGTTCAGCCCGACCCGCGCATCATGGTGCGGCTCAAGCGTGCGCAGCGCGATCTGGCCGTGATGGTGTTGCTCGACATGTCCGAGTCGTCCAACGACAAGGTGCGCGGCCACGACTATTCCGTGCTCGATCTCACCCGCGCCGCCACCGTGCTGCTGGCCGAAGCGCTGCAACGCATCGGCGACCCGTTCGCCATCCACGGCTTCTGCTCCGACGGGCGGCACGATGTGCACTACTACCGCTTCAAGGATTTCGACCAGCCCTATGGCGATCTCGCCCGTGCGCGGCTGGCCGGCATGAAGGGCAGCTACTCCACCCGCATGGGCGCGGCGCTGCGCCATGCCGGGCACTATCTGGAGCAGCAGCCCAAGCGCAAGAAAATCTGCTTCGTCGTCACCGACGGCGAGCCCGCCGACAACGATGTGCGCGATCCGCAATACCTGCGGCACGACACCAAGCGCGCAGTCGAACAACTGCTGCAGCAGGGCGTCACGGTCTACGCGCTGTCGCTCGATCCGCACGCCGATCTGTACGTCTCGCGTATTTTCGGCGTCAAGAACTTCACGGTGATCGACAAGGTCGAACGCCTGCCCGAAAAGCTTCCTATGCTCTACATGAGCCTCACCCGCTGAAGGCGCGCCAGGCATGAAAATCTCCCTGCGCACTTTCGTCTTCATCGACGCCCTGCAGCCGCAGTTGGCGTCCTATCTGGCCACTTCGTCGCAAGGCTTCTTGCCCGTGGCCGGCGATGCCTGTCTTTGGGTGGAGGTGGGGCCGGGCATGGCGGTGCACAGCCTGTCGGATGCGGCGCTGAAAAAAACCAACGTGCGCATGGGCGAGCAGGTGGTCGAGCGCTCTTTCGGCTCGATGGAGCTGCACTACCGCAACCAAAGCGAGGTGCTGGCTGCCGGCGGCGTGATCCTGCAGCAGCTCGGGGCCAGCGAGCAGTCGCGGCTGCGCTGCAAAGTGGCGTGGAACGAAATCATCCGCGCCATCACCCCCGACCACGCCACCCTCATCAACCGCCAGTTTCGCAAGGGCTCGATGATCCTGCCGGGCAAGAGCATGTTCATCCTCGAAGTCGAGCCCGCGGGTTACATCGTCTACGCCGCCAACGAGGCGGAGAAGGCGGCCCAGGTCACCCTGGTCGATGTGCGGCCGTTCGGCACCTTCGGGCGGCTGACCATGATGGGCAACGAGGCCGAAGCCGCCGAGGCGCAGCGGGCGGCGATTGCCGCCATCGAGCGGCTGAACCAGTCCGCGACGCATCACTGAACGAGCCGCCTCCACATGGACATCGATTCCACCGCCAAGCGGCTGCTGTTTTCCACCGTCCGGGTCGACACCGTGCTCGACGACGGCAGCGAAGGCTCCGGCACCGCCTTCGTCGTGCGCCATACGCATGCCCGCGGCGTGACGGACTTCGTCGTCACCAACCGCCATTTGGTGGAGGGCGTGCGGCGTGGCGGGCTGGTGTTCACGCAAAAGCGCCAGGGTCGGCCCGCGTTCGGCCAGCGCTTCCAGCTCAACATCGACGAGTTCCCCGCCGCCTGGCATCTACACCCCGACGCCGAGGTCGATCTGGCCCTGGTGCCGCTCGCGCCGCTGCAGCAGGCGGCTGAGCAGCAAGGCGTGGAGCTTTATTTCGAGCCGATCGACAGCCGACTCATTCCCGACGCCGCGACCTGGCAGCAGTTCGACGCCCTGGAAGACGTGCTGTTCGTCGGCTATCCCAGCGGCGTGTGGGATCAGGTCAACCTCATGCCCATCCTGCGCCGAGGGACCACGGCGACGCCCGCCGCACTCGACTTTGAAGGGCATCGGCAGTTTCTCATCGACGCCGCGGTCTATCCCGGCTCCAGCGGCAGCCCGGTGTTCATCGAACGCCGAGGCGGCCAGATTTCACGGCGCGAGGCCACGCGCGATCTGCTGTTCGCCGGGGTGGTTGCCGCGGTGTTTTTCCGTGAGGAAGCGCACCACATCGTGCCCGCCCCGGTGCCTGCCAACAACCGGGGCATGGCGCTGGGTTCTGAGATGATCGATCTGGGGTTGATCATCAAATCCGATAAAGTGTTCGAGCTCATCCACTCTTACCTTCAGCGCTGGGTGGCCTGAGCGGCGACCACATCGGTCTCAACGACCGACGACCGCCCGACCGAAACGAGCTCAACATGCAAGAAAAACCGATTTATCCCGGCTATCACGCCGACGCGCACGGCATGACCCAGCTTGGCCGAGTGGTGCTTGACGCCTGGGTTTTCGGGCTGCTGCCCGAAGCCGAAGACTGCAAAGGCTGGGACCTGCAGCGCATGCAGGGGCTGATGCAGAAAGTGGAGGCCGAATGGGATCAGTACGGCAATCTGCCCAGCCGCCTGCCGCCGGAACTCGCCGAGCGTCACCGCGCCCTGTATGAGCGCGCCATGCAGCGTGCGCAGAGCAAGGGCTGGAACGCCGAGCTCGACGACGAAGACTGATCTCATGTGAGAGCAGTCGAAGCTCGCCTAAGATGATCGCTTCGCATCGCCGTCTCACTCCTCACTCATGTCTGCACTCGATTCGCTGGCTGCTTCCACTGTCGTCGTGGTCGATACGGCCGATCTGGATCTGCTGTCCCGCTGGAGCGCGCGGGATGCCACGACCAATCCCAGTCTGATTCGCAAGGCGGCCGCCGATCCGCGCTATGCCCGGCTCGTCGCGGCTGCAGTGAGCGGTTCTGCCGACGTCAATGATCGTCTGGACGCGCTGCTCGTGGCGTTCGGGGTGCAAATTCTGCAGCGTCTGCCGGGCCGGGTGTCCACCGAGGTCGATGCGCGCCTGTCCCACGATACCGAAGGCACCTTGCGGCGCGCGCGCGCGTTGATGGCGCGATACGCGGCGCAGGGCGTGCCGCGCGAGCGCGTGCTGATCAAGATTGCCGCCACTTGGGAAGGCATTGTCGCGGCCCGCATGCTCGAAGCCGAAGGCATCTACTGCAACCTCACGCTGTTGTTCAGCTTCGCCCAGGCGCAGGCTTGCGCCGCGGCGGGTGTGAAGTTGATTTCGCCTTTCGTGGGACGCATCACCGACTGGCATCGCCTTCAGGCTGGCGGGGCCTGGGACGCCGAGCAGCGGCGCGGCGCCAACGACCCCGGCGTGCAGGCAGTCAGGCGCATCTGGCACTACTACAAGCAGCAAGGCGTGCCGACCGAGGTGATGGCGGCGAGCTTTCGTGACCTGGACCAGATCGCTGCCCTGGCAGGCTGTGACCTGCTCACCATTCCACCGGCCTTGCTCGATGCCCTGGCGGCCAGCGACCGCGCGATGCCGCGTCAACTCGACGCGGCGCAGGCAGGCCCGGCGATCGACCCCCTGCCGCCCGTGCTGAGCCAGCAGGACTTTGAGCAGGGCATGCGCACCGACCGCATGGCCACCGAAAAGCTGCAAGAGGGCGTGCGCGTGTTCAGCGCAGACACTGAAGCGGTGCTGTCTCAACTGGCCGCGGCGTGAAGCGCGCAGTTCCTACGGTCGCTCTTTCGTGTCGTTGCGCTTTTACATTCCGCCCACTGAGGCCACGCTGGCGCCCGGCCTGTTGACCCTGCCCGCGGCGACGGCCAAGCATGTCAAGGTCTTGCGATTGAAGGAGGGCGAACCGGTCGCCGTGTTCGACGGCACCGGCGGCGAGTGGTCGGGCGAGGTCATCGACCCCCAAACCTTGCTGCTTCGCGCCCACCATGCGGTGGAGCGCGAAGCGGACGTGCGCGTCATGCTGGCCGTGGGCATGCCGGCCAACGAGCGCATGGATGCTTTGGTGGAAAAGGCGGTGGAACTGGGTGTCGCGGCCATTCAGCCCTTGATTACGCGGCGCAGCGTGCTACGTCTCCCGAGGTGGCGCCGGTGGCGACACTGTCCGATTGGCTGCAGCACCTCGGCAACGACACCGCTCAGTTGCATCGCTGCGTGTTGAGCCCGTTGGCGACGAATCCGCTTCGGCCCTTTGCCTCGGGCGAATCAGGATGGATGGTCTCCGGCCCCGAGGGCGGACTGGACGAAGACGAAATCGCCTTGCTGCAGCGCTCAGGGTTTCGCGCTGTCAGCCTGGGGCCGCGCGTGTTGCGCGCCGACACGGCGCCGCTAGCTGCGCTGATGCGCGCCTGCGGCTGAGCGCAGCGACCGGCGCTGCGACTACGGCTCAGCGTTGGCCAAGTCCTTGCCGGGTGCCAGAATGTCGGTGCCGAAGGTTTCCGCCAGAAACGATTCGCCATGCTCCAGAATGAAATAGCGGAATGCTTCCGCCCCCGGTGACAGCAGTTTGGCCAGACTGTTCACCGCGTACCAGCGTCGCAGCAAGGGCATGCCCTCGATCGACGGCACGGTCAGCAGGTTGTTGCGCAATTCCAGGTCGATGGTGTGCAGCGACAGGAAGCTGATGCCCATATTCGCCATGACCGCCTGCTTGATGGTTTCGTTGCTCTGCATTTCGGTGAACAGGGGCAGCTCCATCTGATGCTGGTGCAGATACTCCTCAAAAGTGGCGCGCGTGCCCGAGCCGGGTTCGCGGATGATGAAGTTGAACTGCGTCAGCAGTGTGGCCGAGTGCGGCCCTCCGGTCGATAGCGGGTGCTGTGGCGGCGCGATGATGCCCATGGGGTGGGCGGCAAAGGGTTCGGCGCGCGTGGCGACGTCTCGCGGCGGTCGGCCCATGATGGCGAGATCCAGCTCGCTGTTCTGGAGATGACTCACCAATTGTTCACGGTTGCCCACCGAGAGCCGGACCTCCACATGGGGATACTCGGCGTGAAAGCGCGCCAGCAAGCGGGGCACGAAATACTGAGCCGTACTCACCATGCCAATGGTCAGTCGGCCGGCCTTGATGCCCCGCAGACGCGCCATGGCGTCCTCGGCGTCTTTGAGCGTTGCAAGAACCTTGCGGGCATAGACCACCAAATACTCTCCCGTCAAGGTCAGACTGACGGACTTGCCCTGGCGCTCGAATAGGGGGAGCCCGACCTGCGACTCCAGCTCTCTGATTTGCATGGAGACAGCAGGCGGCGTGAGGTGCATTTCCTGGGCCGCCTTGCCAAAATGCAGGTGGCGCGCAGCGGCGCTGAAGACGCGGAGCTGACGGATGGTCGCGTTTTTCATCAAAATTCCTGATCTGAACATCAACAAATCGTGAATTTACCTTAATTCGAGCCACCGCTTATATTCGGCCTAAGCGATAAAGATTAGGAATGAATTTTGTCATTCACCTTTTCTCCATGGTCATGGGTCGCACCGTTTGTGAACGGGCTCCGAAGTTCTACTTCAGGAGCTTTTGCCGCAGCCAATGAAGTCTGTTCATGCGAGTCTCCGTTTTGGGGCTGCGGGCTTTTTGAAGTGACTTGCGCTGATGGGCGTCCTGCTGACGTCTCAGTGATTTCTCAGGGGTTGGTCCGCCGACCGCAGGTTGCTTCAAAAAGTCATCGGGCCTCGAGCCAGCAGATTCACCCGCACGTCTGAAGTGCGGGGCAGGTCTGTTGTCCCTGGCCCATAACCATTGGGAGCTCCACCATGCAGTCAGGTCGCACCACCGTCTCAAAATTCCTCATCGAGCAATTGCACGGCACCGATGATCAGGCCGATCTCGCTGCCTTGCTCGTGGATGTGACCGCCGCGGTCAAGGCCATCTCCGCCATGACCTCCAAGGGGGCGCTCGGCGGCTTCCTCGGTGCGCTCGACACGCAGAACGTGCAGGGCGAAGTGCAGAAAAAGCTCGACGTGCTCTCCAACGACGCCATGATCCAGGCGTGCGAGTGGGGCGGCCTGGTCGCCGGCATGGCGTCCGAAGAAATGGACGACCCGTACACCCTGCCGAAGGAATTCGAGCGCGGCCCCTACATGCTCATTTTCGATCCGCTCGACGGGTCGAGCAACACCGACGTCAACGTCTCGGTCGGCACCATTTTTTCGGTGCTGCGCCACACCAAGATCGGCGACCCCACCGTGGCCGATTATCTGCGCCCCGGCGTGGAGCAGGTCGCTGCGGGTTACGCCATCTACGGCCCGGCCACCATGCTGGTGCTGACCGTGGGCAAAGGCACGCACGGCTTTACCCTTGACCGCGAAATCGGCAACTTCATTCTCACCCATCCCAATCTGCAGATTCCCGCAGACACCAGCGAATTCGCCATCAACACCAGCAACGAGCGCTTCTGGGAGCCGCCGATTCAGCGCTATGTTGCCGAGTGCAAGGCCGGCAAGACCGGTCCGCGCGGGCGCGACTTCAACACCCGCTGGATCGCCTCGATGGTGGCCGACGTGCACCGCATTCTCATGCGCGGCGGCATTTTCATGTACCCCAAAGACACCAAAGACCCGAGCAAGCCGGGCCGTCTGCGCCTGATGTACGAAGCCAATCCGATCGGCATGATCATCGAGCAGGCGGGCGGTGCGGCTTCCACCGGGCGCGGGCGTATTCTTGAGGTGCAGCCAAGCTCGCTGCATCAGCGCGTGCCGGTGATGCTGGGCTCCAAGAACGAGATCGAGCGTCTGGAGCGCTATCACGCCGAATACGACCGGGGCGAAGACAAAGCCTTTGAGTCGCCGCTGTTCAAAGAGCGTTCGCTGTACCGCGACGAAGCCAGCCGTTGAGCGTTGCGGCCGCCGGGTCGGTTTGCTTCGGCAGCATCGAAGCGTAGGGCCCCGCCGCCATTGCTGCGCTTTGCGCCGGATCAAACCTGGCAGCGACCCGCATCAAGACGGGCGCTGCATGCATTGATTTCCTTGTCTTGAAAAGAGGCTCGCACCATGTCTGTCAAACATCCCATCATTGCCATCACCGGGTCGTCGGGCGCCGGCACCACCACGGTGATGCGCAGCTTCCAGCACATCTTCCGCCGCGAACAGCTCACCGCGCAAATCGTCGAGGGAGATTCCTTTCATAAGTTCAACCGCATGGAAATGCGCGAGGAGATGAAAAAGCAGGAAGCCGCGGGCAACCGTCACTTCAGCCATTTCGGCCCCGACGCCAACTTGCTGGGCGAACTGGAAACCGTGTTCAAGACCTACGGCGAGACCGGCGGCGGCAAGGTGCGCAAGTACATCCACGATGCGGGCGAGGCGGCCGAATTTGGCGTCGAACCGGGCAACTTCACCGAGTGGAAGGACATCAAGCCGGGTTCCGATCTGATGTTCTACGAAGGTCTGCACGGCGGTTACGCCTCTGGCGAGATCAACGTGGCCAAGCAGGTGGACCTGCTGGTGGGCGTGGTGCCCATCATCAACCTGGAGTGGATTCAAAAGCTGCACCGCGACCAGATCCAGCGCGGCTATTCGCAAGAGGCGGTGATGGACACCATCCTGCGCCGCATGCCCGACTATGTGCATCACATCGCGCCGCAGTTCTCGCGCACCCACGTCAACTTCCAGCGCGTGCCCACGGTCGATACCTCCAACCCCTTCATCGCCAAAGACATTCCCACGCTCGACGAGAGCATGGTGGTCATCCGCTTCGCGAACCCCAAGGGCATCGATTTTCCCTACCTGCTGTCCATGCTCCACGACTCGTGGATGAGCCGCCCCAACACCCTGGTCGTGCCCGGCGGCAAGATGGGCATTGCCATGCAGCTCATTTTCACGCCGATGATTCTGCGTCTGATGGACCTCAAGCGTCGCGCAGGTTAACCGCGTTGTCCAAACCCGGAAAAATTTCAACATGACTACCGTTCAAATCGACACCCAACAACGCCGCCGTCTGGCCAACGCCATCCGCTTTCTCGCCATCGACGGCGTGCAGGCCGCCAACTCCGGCCACCCCGGCGCCCCCATGGGCATGGCCGACATCGCCGAAGTGCTGTGGCGCAATCACCTGCACCACAACCCGGCCAATCCGCACTGGGCCAACCGCGACCGCTTCGTGCTGTCCAACGGCCACGGCTCGATGCTGATCTACGCCCTGCTGCATCTCACCGGCTACGACCTGCCGATCGACGAACTCAAGCGCTTCCGCCAACTGCACAGCAAAACGCCGGGCCACCCCGAAGTGGGCTACACGCCGGGCGTGGAAACCACCACTGGCCCGCTGGGTCAGGGCATCGCCAACGCCGTCGGCATGGCGCTGGCCGAAAAAGTGCTGGCCGCGCAGTTCAACCAGCCCGGCCATGCCATCGTCGACCACCACACCTATGTGTTCCTCGGCGACGGCTGCCTGATGGAGGGCATCAGCCACGAGGTCTGCTCGCTGGCCGGCACGCTCAAGCTCAACAAGCTCATCGCCTACTACGACGACAACGGCATTTCCATCGACGGTCATGTCGAGCACTGGTTCTCCGACAACACCGCCCAGCGCTTTCAGGCCTATGGCTGGAATGTCATCGGCCCGATCGACGGCCATGACGCCGTTGCCGTCGAGAAGGCCACCGCCGAAGCCAAGACCAGCGACAAGCCCACCCTCGTCATTTGCCGCACCACCATCGGCTGGGGCTCGCCCAACAAGGCCGGCACGCACGATGTGCACGGCGCCGCGCTCGGCCAGGCCGAGGCCGACGCCACCCGCAAGGCCCTGGGCTGGGACTACGGCCCGTTTGAAATTCCCGCCGACATTTACCAGGCCTGGGACGCCAAATTCCACGGCGCCAAGCTCGAAGCCGACTGGAACGAGCGCTTCGCCGCCTATGAAAAGGCCCATCCCGCACTGGCCGCCGAATTCAAGCGCCGCATGGCCGGCGATCTGCCCGCCGATTGGGGCCAGACCGTGCAGACCCTGTACGCCAAGGCGCGCGAGGTCACTGCGGCGACCGCCACCCGCAAGTCCTCGCAGATCGCGCTTGAAACCCTGGTGCCCGCGCTGCCCGGCCTGTTCGGCGGTTCGGCCGACCTGACCGGCTCCAACCTCACCGCGGTCAAGGCCTCGCATTCCTTCGAGAAGGCCGCGCCCGGCACGGCGTTCAACTATCTGTCGTATGGCGTGCGCGAATTCGGCATGGTGGCCATGATGAACGGCATGGCGCTGCATGGCGGCTTCCTGCCCTACGGCGGCACCTTCCTGATGTTCTCCGACTACTCGCGCAACGGCGTGCGCATGAGCGCGCTGATGAAGCAGCGGGTCATTCACGTCTTCTCGCACGACTCCATCGGTCTGGGTGAGGACGGCCCGACCCACCAGCCGATCGAGCAGCCGTCCAGCCTGCGCCTCATCCCCAATCTGGATGTGTGGCGCCCGGCCGACGTGCTCGAAACCGCGGTGGCCTGGAAGCACGCCATCGAGCGCAAGCATGGCCCCAGCGCCCTGCTGCTGTCGCGGCAGAATCTCGTCTCCACCCCGCACCCGGAAGACGCCGAGCGCACCATTTCGCGCGGCGGCTATGTGCTGTCCGAAGCCCAGGGCGGCAAGCCGCAGATCGTGCTGATCGCCACCGGCTCCGAAGTGGAAATTGCGCTCAAGGCGCAAGGCATGCTGGCCGAACAGGGCGTCGCCGCGCGCGTGGTCTCCATGCCCTGCACCAACGCCTTCGACCGCCAGGATGCGGCCTACCGCAACGAGGTGCTGCCCGCAGGCTTGCCGCGCGTGGCCATCGAGGCGGGTCACCCGGACTTCTGGCACAAGTATGTCGGCCTGAACGGCGGCATCGTCGGTATCGCCACCTTTGGCGAATCCGCCCCCGCGCCCCAGCTTTATCAGTACTTCAAGGTGACCGCAGAGCATGCGGTCGCCGTGGCGAAGTCCGTGCTGCAAGCCGCTTGAGTCTGACCCGACACGCAACAGGATGACGCAAGCCATGTTCGATTTGGTGATGTTCGACCTCGACGGTACGCTGGTGGAAACCGCGCCGGAAATCGCCGACGCGGTCAACGACCTGCTGCGCGATCAGCAACTGCCCGAAGTCTCCGAGCATCTGATCCGCGCCTGGATCGGACATGGCACGCGCGAACTCATGCTGCACGCCTATGCGCACGCCACCGGCCTCGAAGAAGAGACGGTGCGGCGCACCGGCACGCTCGACATCCTGATGCCGCGCTTTGCCGAGTTCTATGCCGTGCGTACCGGGCAGCGCAGCCGCCTCTATCCCGATGTGCTCAGTACGCTCAAGGCTTTGCGCGCGGCGCAGGTACGCATCGCGCTGGTCACCAATAAAGAACAGCGCTTCGCCACCACGGTGCTCATGGTGCACGGCATCCGTCACTACTTCGACATGGTGGTGGCCGGGGATACGCTCGAAGCCAAGAAGCCCGATCCGCTGCCAGTGCGCTACTGCCTCGACGCCTTCAAGCTGCGGGCAAACCGCGCGCTGTTCGTCGGCGATTCCGAGATTGATGTCGCTACCGCGCGTGCCGCCGGCGTGGCGGTCTGGGCGGTGCCCTACGGCTACAACCACGGCAAGTCGATCGCCCTGGCCGAGCCCGATCGCATCATTCCCACCGTGGCCGCAGTCGCCGAGGCCGTGCGGGCGTCGGCCTTGCACGCTTCCGATTGAGGGCGCGCTCAAAACGCCGCCTGCACACGCCACCCCCCACTTTTTCTCAACCTTCATTCAGGAGATCTCATATGACCATTCGCATCGCCATCAATGGATTCGGCCGCATCGGCCGCATGGTGTTCCGCGCCGTGGCGCAGGAAGCCGAGTTCAAAGACTTGGAGATCGTCGCCATCAACGACCTGCTCGAGCCGGACTACCTGGCTTACATGCTGCAGTACGACTCGGTGCATGGCCGCTTCAACGGCACGGTGGGCGTGGAAGGCAACAATCTGGTGGTCAACGGCAAGAAAATCCGCCTCACCGCCGAGCGCGATCCCGCCAACCTGAAGTGGAACGAAGTGAATGCCGACGTGGTGGTTGAAGCCACCGGCTTCTTCCTCACCCTCGATACCTGCCAGAAGCATATCGACGCTGGCGCCAAGAAAGTGGTGCAATCCGCCCCCTCCAAGGACGACACGCCGATGTTCGTCTATGGCGTGAACCACGCCAAGTACGCTGGCGAGAAAATCGTCTCCGCCGCCTCCTGCACCACCAACTGCCTGGCTCCCGTGGCCAAGGTGCTCAACGACAACTTCGGCATCAAGCGCGGCCTGATGAGCACGGTGCACGCAGCTACCGCCACGCAGAAGACCGTGGACGGCCCGTCGAGCAAAGACTGGCGCGGCGGCCGGGGCATTCTGGACAACATTATCCCGTCGAGCACCGGCGCGGCCAAGGCGGTGGGCAAGGTCATTCCCGAGCTGAACAAAAAGCTCACCGGCATGGCCTTCCGCGTGCCCACGCCCGATGTCTCAGTGGTCGACCTGACCGTCGAGCTGAACAAAGAAGCCAGCTACGCCGACATCTGCGCGGCGATGAAGGCCGCTTCCGAAGGTCCGCTCAAGGGCGTGCTCGGCTATACCGAAGACAAGGTGGTCTCCACCGACTATCGCGGCTGCTCCATGCCGTCGATCTTCGACGCCGAGGCCGGTATCGCCCTCGATTCCACCTTTGTCAAGGTCGTGTCCTGGTACGACAACGAGTACGGCTACACCTGCAACATGATGCGCTTCGTCAAGCACGTCGCCAGCAACTGATGCCGCCAGCCCCGCTGCCTTGACGATTCATCAAAACACCCGTCAGCGGGGTGCAACCGAGGAGAGACTGATGCAAATCCTGACCTTTGAAGAAGTGTGCAAGCGCGGCTTCGCCCAGGACAAGCGCGTATTCATTCGCGCCGATCTGAACGTGCCGTTCAACGACAAGGGCGAGATCACCGAAGACACCCGGGTGCGCGCTTCCGTGCCCGCAGTGAAAATGGCGCTCGACGCCGGTGCCGGAGTGATGATCACCTCGCACCTGGGCCGCCCGACCGAAGGTGAGTTCAAGCCCGAGGATTCGCTGGCCCCCGTGGCCAAGCGCCTGAGCGAGCTGCTCGGCCTGCCCGTCAAGCTGCAGGCCAACTGGGTGGACGGCGGCTTTGACGTGCGTCCTGGCGAAGTGGTCATGCTCGAAAACGCTCGCGTCAACAAGGGCGAGAAAAAGAACGACGACGCACTGTCGCAAAAAATCGCCAAGCTCTGCGACATCTATGTGAACGACGCCTTCGGCACCGCCCACCGCGCTGAGGCGACCACCTATGGCATCGCCAAGTACGCGCCAATCGCCTGCGCGGGCCCGCTGCTGGCGGCCGAGATCGACGCCATCAGCCGCGCGCTGGAAAAACCTGCGCGCCCGCTGGTGGCCATCGTCGCAGGCTCCAAGGTCTCCACCAAGCTCACCATCCTGCAGGCCCTGGCCGACAAGGTCGATGGTCTGATCGTGGGCGGCGGCATCGCCAACACCTTCATGCTGGCCGAAGGTCTGCCCATCGGCAAAAGCCTGGCCGAGCCCGATCTGGTGGATGAGGCGAAGAAGGTCATCACCAAAATGAAGGAACGCGGCGCCGAAGTGCCCATTCCCGAAGATGTGGTGGTGGCCAAGCAGTTCAGCGCTACCGCCGAGGCCACCGTCAAAGACGCCAAGGATGTGGCCGCTGACGACCTCATACTCGACATCGGCCCCAAGACTGCGGCCAAGCTGGCGGCCAAGCTCAAGACCGCGGGCACCATCGTCTGGAACGGCCCGGTGGGCGTGTTCGAGTTCGACGCCTTCGCCAACGGCACCAAGGTGCTGGCCGAGGCCATCGCCAGCAGCCCTGCCTTCTCCATCGCGGGCGGCGGCGATACCCTGGCGGCGATTGCCAAATACGGCATCACCGACCGCATCGGCTACATCTCCACCGGCGGCGGCGCCTTCCTGGAAGTGCTCGAAGGCAAGCAGTTGCCCGCTTTCGAGATCCTGCAGCAGCGCGCCAAGCAGCCCTTGTCTTGAAGCCCATGCTTTGATCGTTTTGAACCTGTTCCCTATCTCTTGAGGAGTCCGTCATGGCCCTGATTTCCCTGCGTCAACTGCTCGACCATGCGGCCGAGCATTCCTACGGCGTCCCCGCCTTCAACGTCAACAACCTCGAACAGGTGCGCGCCATCATGGAAGCCGCCGACGAGACCAACTCGCCGGTCATCCTGCAGGCCTCCGCTGGCGCGCGCAAGTATGCTGGCGCCCCCTTTCTGCGCCACCTCATCGAGGCGGCGGTTGAAGAGTGGCCGCACATCCCCGTGGTCATGCACCAGGATCACGGCACCAGCCCCGGCGTGTGCCAGCGCTCCATCCAGCTGGGCTTCAGCTCGGTGATGATGGACGGCTCGCTGGGCACCGACGGCAAGACCCCGACCACCTACGAGTACAACGTCGATGTCACTCGCCGCGTGGTGGAAATGTCGCACTCCTGCGGCGTGTCGGTGGAAGGCGAACTCGGTTGCCTGGGCTCGCTCGAAACCGGCACCGCCGGTGAAGAAGACGGCATCGGCGCCGAAGGCACGCTCGATCACAGCCAGCTGCTGACCGACCCGGAAGAGGCCGCTGACTTCGTGAAAAAGACCCAGGTCGACGCCCTGGCCATTGCCATCGGCACCAGCCACGGCGCGTACAAGTTCACCCGTCCGCCCACCGGCGACATCCTCGCCATCGGCCGCATCAAGGAAATTCACGCCCGCATTCCGAATACCCACCTGGTGATGCACGGCTCCTCCTCGGTGCCGCAAGAGTGGCTCAAAATCATCAACTCCTACGGCGGCGACATGGGCGAGACCTATGGTGTGCCGGTGGAAGAGATCGTCGAAGGCATCAAGCACGGCGTTCGCAAGGTCAACATCGACACCGATCTGCGCATGGCCTCCACGGGCGCCACCCGCAAGTTCCTCGCCGAACACCCGAAAGAGTTCGATCCGCGCAAATTCCTCATCGCTTCGACCAAGGCCATGAAAGAGATTTGCAAGGCGCGTTACGAAGCCTTCGGCACCGCGGGCAATGCGTCCAAGATCAAGCCCATCACGCTCGATGCCATGGTGGCGCTGTACGAAAAGGGCGCGCTCGATCCCAAGATCAACTGACGCCTAGGGCAGTTTCTGTCCGAGTTTGATTGGATCGACAACCCCGGCCTCAGCCGGGGTTGTCGTCTGTGCATTGCATTCCCCGACAACCCAGCAAAGGAGTTTTGTCATGGCCGCAACCGCCGATCCCTTGCAGCGCGGATTTCCCGCGCCCGATTTCCACCTGCCCGGCATCGATGGCCGCAACTACACCTTGGCCGAACTGCGCGGCCCCAAGGGACTGCTGGTGATGTTCATCTGCAATCACTGCCCGTATGTGCAGGCCGTGGCCGACCGCATGGTGCGCGATGCCCGGGAGCTGCGCGCTCTGGGCGTGCATGCGGTGGCCATCAACAGCAACGACGTGAGCGCCTATCCCGAAGACTCCTTCGACAACATGAAGCTGTTCGCCGCGCAGCACGGCTTCGGATTTCCCTACCTGTATGACGAAACGCAGGCTGTGGCCAAGGCCTACGGCGCAGTCTGCACGCCCGATTTTTTCGGCTTCAACGCCGATTTGAAGCTGCAATACCGCGGCCAGCTCGACGCCTCGCGCAAGCAGGCCGCCCCCGCCGACGCCCGCCGCGATTTGTTCGAGGCCATGAAGCAGATCGCCGAAACCGGCATCGGCCCCGTGGAGCAATATCCCAGCATCGGCTGCTCCATCAAATGGAAAGGTGAGGCATGAATTCAACGCCCTTGCGCGCACTGATTTTCGACGTCGATGGCACCTTGGCCGAAACCGAGCGCGACGGTCACCGCATCGCTTTCAACCAGGCCTTCGCCGATGCCGGGCTGAATTGGCATTGGGACGTGCCGACCTACGGCCGTCTGCTCGCCATTACCGGCGGCAAAGAGCGCATGCTGGCTTATTGGCAGGACATCGATCCGCAAGCCGCGGCTGCGCCCGAGGCGGCGGGGCTGATCGCCGAGCTCCACCGTCGCAAAACCGCGCACTATGTGCGACTGGTGGCGGAGGGCGGCATCGCCCTGCGTCCGGGCGTGCGTCGGCTGCTGGAGCAGGCGCGTAGCGCCGGGCTGCGCCTGGCCATCGCCACCACCACCACGCCCGACAATGTCGAAGCGCTGATTCACGCCACCCTGGGCGCAGGCGGCATGGACTGGTTCGAAGTAGTGGGCGCGGGCGACGCCGTACCGCGCAAAAAACCCGATCCCGGCATCTACACCTGGGTGCTCGAACGCATGGGGCTGGCCCCGGAGCAATGCCTGGCGTTCGAAGACTCGACCAACGGCCTGCGCGCGGCGCACGGCGCCGGGCTGCGCACCGTGGTCACCACCGGCGCTTACACCCACCACGAAAATTTCGACGGCGCGCTGGCTTGGCTCGACGGTTTGGGCGAGGCGGGCGCTCCCGCTACGGGACGCATCGGCAGCCAGCCTTGGTCCGGTGTGGTCGGGTTGAACGAGCTGCGGCAGTGGGCTGACTGAATCTGGGTTGAACCCAGATTGCCCATCAGTCTGTCCTTCGCTTCTATGCAGGCGCTGGCGGGCGCGAAGCGCTGGGCCAAACCCTCCCCAGCCCTCCCCACAAGTGGAGAGGGAGTCTTTTTGCACTTCCCCCACTCGTGGGGGAGGCCGGGAGGGGGATGCACGGCCTGCCGCGCCATCATCCCGTGATCTGGTGAAATTCCGGCCCGGCAACAACGCCGTTGTTCAGCCGACCACGCTGAGCGACATCGGCGGCAACAAAATGCCTTGCGCATCCTGCGTGCCCAAGGCGCGGCGCAGATGTTCGACCTTGGGTGGCTGCGCTGCCGCCCCCGGTTCGGTGTATTGATCCAGCCGCGAGGTCTTGCTCACCCAGGTTCCCAGATTGACCCGCACCGCCTGTGCGCTGCGGTTGACGATCAGCACCCGCCCGCCCTTGGGGCCGATGAAGCTGGCGCCGGTGACCTGCTCAGGCGCACCGGGAAAATCGAGCTTGACCAGATTGCTGGCCTGTTCCGCAGCCCGGCTCCACGCGGCGGCGAGCGGGCTGGGCGCGGGGCACAACAGGGCCATCGGCAAGACCGCCTGCTTCTCCGGCACCGTCACCTGATTGAGGTTGACCAGCAAGGCGGCAGAGGCGTCGAGCTGCGCGCGCCAGGCAGGCGCAGCGATCTTCACGCCGTGGCAGTTGACCTGCAGCGCGGGCAGCAGTTGCGCGGGCAGCACGCGCATCACATCATCCGGGCCTGCGGTGAAGCTGGGCGCGTTGTCGGGTACGGGCGCGGGCGCGGCCTGCGCGAAGGCAGCGGGCAGCAGCGCGGCAGCCGACAGGCCGAGTGCGGCCAGGGTGTGGCTCAGTCGGCCAGAGTAGGGGGAGCGAGGCGGGAAAGAGGGCATGACGTTTGGGTGAGAGAGGCTGCAAAAAAGGCCGCGAATAAGACAGCGAAGAAGGCCACGAAGCGTGTCGGACTTTGCTCAGAGCCGGGCAAGGCCGCAGAGTTCACAAGCCCGCAACTCGCGGCCTTGAGGGATGCACTCAAAGCGCCGGGTGCAGCACCAGCCTGCGGCCCTGCCGGGCGCTTGGTGGCGTGGGCCAGAGGGCGTCGAGCATGGACAGGGCGAGCACTTGCAGCGCCTCCCACGGTGCGCGCGGCAGGAAGTCAGGGCGCAAGCCCTTGACCGCCAGATCGCACTGCGCCGCGAGTTGCAGTAGCCGCTCCAGATCGGGCGTGCGCAGGCGCGGCAAGGCGCGTTCCAGCAGCTTTTCCTTCACGCCCCAGATGCGATTGGCGCGCAGCAGCGCGGGCAGCGCCTGCCCCGCGTCCAGCCCCTGACGGATGCGCAGCCAGGCGCGGATGTCGTCGGCCAGCGTCCAGTGCACCAGCACCGGGGCCACGCCTTCGGCCTGCAGGCCGTCGAGCATGCGGCGCAGCCGGGCGACATCGCCGCCCAGCACCGCTTCGCCGAGCTTGAACACGCTGTAGCGCGCCACGTTCAGTACCGCCTGCTCCACCGTGTCTGGGTCGAGCGGGCCGGGCGGGCACAGCAGCGCGAGCTTTTCGATCTCCTGATGGGCGGCCAGCAGATTGCCTTCCACCCGCGCCACCAGAAAATCGGTGAGCGCCCTCCCCGCGTCGCCTGCGGGCAGGGTAAAGCCGTGGCGCTGCAGTCGGGCCGCGATCCAGCGCACCCGCACCGCCACGCCACCCTGGCTCAGGGCGCTGAACCAGGCCGACTTCTGGGTGGCTGCATCCAGACGGGGCAGGATGACCACCGCCATCACATCCGGCGACAAATGCCCGGACAGCGCCGCCAAGGCTTCGCCGCCGTCGCGTCCGGGCTTGCCGCTCGGGATGCGCAGTTCGATGAGCCGCCGACCGCCGAACAGGCTGATCTCGCGGCTACCTGCGAGTAAGTGGCTCCAGTCGAAGCCGCGTTCCACCGACCAGCAGGGTCTCGTCGCCATACACCACGTACAGCGCGCCGAGCTTGCTGGCGAGATGGGCGTCGAGTTGGTCGGCCGCGAGCTGCATCAATTCACCTTTACCGCGGCAAGCTGGAACATCAGACGGTTGATTAGTTCCTGGCGCATGCCGCGATAGAGCAGATCGGACTCATTGGCCTTGGCCAGCGTGGCGCTGGAGTTGTAGCTCAGATTGCTGGTCTGGCTCAGGTCGGTCGGGGCGATCAGTACCTTGCCCTGCGGCGTGGTGAGCTCGAAGCGCACGGTGTAGCGCAACAGATATTGCGCCACCGTGCCATCGGCGTTGTAGGCCTGTGCGGCCTGCGTCTGCGATTCGCCCAGCAGGGTGAACACCGCCTGAGCGGACTGGGCGTCTGGCGCGATGCGGGTCGAAGTGGTGGCGGCGATCTGCCGCTTGAGTGCCACGACGAAGGCCGAGGTCTCCGAGCCCGCCACATACAGGGTGCTGAACGACAGATTGGTCGAGCCGCGCAGCTGAAAACCGCAGGCACTCAAGGCCAGAAGCGGTGCGAAGATGAGGACGCTGCGGCGCTTCATTCAGACCACCACATTGACCAGTCGGCCCGGCACCACGATGACCTTCTTCGCGGCCTTGCCCTCGCTGAACTTGGCGAAGTCGGCGCTGGCCAGCGCGGCGGCTTCGATAGCGGCCTTGTCGGCGCTGGCCGCCACTTGAATGGCGCCACGCAACTTGCCGTTGACCTGCAGCATGAGTTCGATGGTGTCTTGCACCAGCGCGGCTTCGTCCACTTGCGGCCAGGGGGCATCAAGCAGATCGCCGAACTCGGCGCCGTAGCCGAGTTCCAGCCACAAGGCGTGGGCGATGTGCGGCGTGGCGGGGTAGAGCACGCGCAGCAGAATGCCGAAGCCTTCGCGCAGCGCGGCGGGCATGCCCGCAGCGGCGGCGTCCGCGCCTTCCAGCGCGTTGAGCAGTTTCATCGCGCCCGACACCACGGTGTTGTATTGCATGCGGCCGTAGTCGAAATTCACCTGCTGCAAGATCTGGTGCACCTCGCGGCGCAGCTTGCGTGCGGCGTCACCCGCCTCGGCTGCGGGCGCGGCCAGGGCGCTCAATTTCAGCCCGAAGGCCCACACCCGTCTGAGGAAGCGATGCGCACCCTCCACCGCGGCGTCGTTCCACTCCAGCGTGGCTTCGGGCGGCGCGGCGAACATGGTGAACAGGCGGGCGGTGTCGGCGCCGTAGCGGTCGATCAGGTCTTGCGGATCGACGCCGTTATTCTTGCTCTTGCTCATGGTGCCCACGCCGCCGTAGTCCACCGCCGAGCCGTCGGCCTTGAGCTTGGCGCCAATGATCTTGCCCTGCGCGTCGAACACGTTTTCCACCTCGTGCGGCCAGAAATACTCGATGCCGCCCTGCGGGGTTTTGCGCGAGTAGATGTGGTTGAGCACCATGCCCTGCGTGAGCAGACGGGTGAAGGGTTCGTCGGCCTTGACCAGCCCCAGGTCGCGCATTACCTTGGTCCAGAAGCGCGCATACAGCAGGTGCAGGATGGCGTGCTCGATGCCGCCGATGTACTGGTCCATCGGCATCCAGTAGTCGGTGCGACCGTCCACCATGGCGTCGTGGTTGTCGGCGCAGGTGTAGCGCATGAAGTACCAACTCGAATCGACGAAGGTATCCATGGTGTCGGTCTCGCGCTTGGCCGGTTTGCCGCACTGCGGGCAGGCCACGTCGACGAACGTCGCGCACTGGTGCAGCGGATTGCCGCTGCCGTCGGGAATCAGGTCTTCGGGCAGGACGACCGGCAGGTCTTTTTCCGGCACCGGCACCGCGCCGCAGTGATCGCAGTGGATGATGGGAATGGGCGTGCCCCAGTAGCGCTGGCGGCTCACGCCCCAGTCGCGCAGGCGCCAGGTGGTGCGCTTCTCGCCCAGACCCTTGGCGGCGAGCAGTTCGGCGACTTTGTCCACCGCGTCTTTGTAGGGCAGGCCGTCGAGATCGCCCGAGTTGACGCACACCGCGCGCTGTTTGTCGCCATACCAATCGGCCCAGGCGTCCGTGCTGAAGGTCTCGCCCTCCACCGCGACGACTTGCTGAATGGGCAGGCCGTACTTTTTGGCGAAGGCAAAGTCGCGCTCGTCGTGCGCGGGCACGCCCATCACCGCGCCGTCGCCGTAGCTCATCAGCACATAGTTGCCGACCCACACCGGCACTTGCGCGCCGGTGAGCGGATGAGTGACGAACAGCCCGGTGGGCATGCCCTCTTTTTCTTTCAGCGCCAGTTCGGCTTCGGTGGTGCCGCCCTGCTGGCAGCGCTCGATGAAAGCGGCGAGTTCGGCGTTGCCCGCCGCGGCATGCGCGGCCAGCGGGTGCTCGGGCGCCACGGCGCAGAAGGTCACGCCCATGATGGTGTCCGCCCGGGTGGTGAACACATACAGGCGGCCGTCCTGAATCAGCGCGCCCGAATCGTCGGCGATAGTGTGCGGGAAGGCAAAACGCACCCCGGCGCTCTTGCCGATCCAGTTCTCCTGCATCAGCCGCACCCGCTCGGGCCAGCCGGCGAGATAGTTCTTGTCTTCGGGATCGGCCACGGCGGCCAGCAGTTCCTCGGCGTAGTCGGTGATCTTGAGGTAGTAGCCGGGAATCTCGCGCTTTTCCACCACGGCGCCGCTGCGCCAGCCGCGGCCGTCGATCACCTGCTCGTTGGCCAGCACGGTCTGGTCCACCGGGTCCCAGTTCACCACTTGGGTGCGGCGCTCGGCGATGCCTTTTTCCAGCATCTTGAGGAACAGCCACTGGTTCCACTTGTAGTACTCGGGCGAGCAGGTCGCCACCTCGCGGCTCCAGTCGATCGCCAGACCCATGGCCTGCATCTGCCGCTTCATATAGGCGATGTTGTCATAGGTCCACTTCGCCGGGGGCACCTTGTTTTTCATCGCCGCGTTTTCGGCGGGCAGGCCGAAGGCGTCCCAGCCCATGGGCATGAGCACGTTGTGACCGTTCATCCGCAGATGGCGGGTGAGCATGTCGTTGATGGTGTAGTTGCGCACATGGCCCATGTGCAGCTTGCCCGAGGGGTAGGGCAGCATGGAGCAGGCGTAGAACTTTTCGCCCGGCTTGTCTTCGCGCACGCGGTAGGCGTCGGTGCTTTGCCAGTGGGCTTGCGCGGCGGCTTCCACCGCGCTGGCGTCATACTTCTCGTTCATCGTGAGGCTTGCAGGTTGAGGCCGCGCGGGCGCCCGGACAAGGATGGTTAAGCGGGCTGCGGCGTGAGGCTGCATGTTAGTGGTCGCGCAGCCGCTTGCGCCCGCACGCAAGCCGGTCTCCAATAAGGCCTTGCACCGACAACCCATAATCATGTCCCAGACTTCTACTGATTCCCCGCTGCCTCGCATTGTCATCGTCGGAGGCGGCGCCGGCGGGCTGGAACTGGCTACCCGGCTGGGCGACACCCTGGGTCGCTGTCGTCAGGCCGATATCACGCTGATCGAACGCGGCCGCAGCCATCTCTGGAAGCCGCTGCTGCACCAGGCGGCGGCCGGCACCCTGGGCATCGACGACAACGAGCTGAACTACCTCGCCCAATCCACCTGGCATCACTTCAAGTACCGCCTCGGCGCCATGGACGGGCTGAACCGCGCGCGTCGTGAAGTGCTGGTCGCGCCCACGTTAGATGAGACCGGGCGCGAAATCGTGCCGCGGCGGCGCATCGGCTACGACATTTTGGTGATCGCCGTGGGCAGCCAGAACAACGACTTCGGCACGCCCGGTGCGGCCGAACATGCGATTGCGCTGGACACGCCCGAAGACTCCCGGCGTTTTCACCGGAGGCTGGTGAATGCCTGCATCGCCGCCAACACCCAGGTCGAGCCGCTGCGCCCGGAGCAGCTCAAGGTCGTGGCTATCGGCGCCGGAGCCACCGGGGTGGAACTGGTGGCCGAGCTGCACAACTCCACGCGCGTGCTGGCCGCCTATGGCCTGGACCGCATCGACCCGGAGCGCGACGTGCGCCTGAGCCTGGTCGAGGCCGCGCCCCGCATCCTGCCCGCGTTGCCCGAGCGGCTGTCGGCCGCAGCCGCAGGCGAACTGGCCAAACTCGGCGTGCAGATGCATACCGGCAAGCGCGTGACCGAAGTCACCGCCACCGGCGTGCGCACCGCCGACGGCGACTTTCTGCCCGCCGAACTGGTGGTCTGGGCAGCGGGCGTCAAGGCCCCGGATTTCCTGCGCGACATCGACGGGCTCGAGACCAACCGCATCAACCAACTGGTCGTGCGCCCCACGCTACAGACCAGCCGCGACGACGCCATCTACGCGCTGGGCGACTGTGCCGCCTGCGTCTGGGAAGGCCATGCCGGCAACGTGCCGCCGCGCGCCCAGGCCGCGCACCAGCAGGCCAGCCTCATCGCCCGACAGATCACACGGCAACTGCAGGGCAAGCCGCTGCTGACCTTTCACTACCGCGACTTCGGCTCGCTGGTGTCGCTGGGCGAGCACAGCACCGTGGGCAATCTCATGGGCGGCCTGTCCAAGGGCACTCTTTTCATCGAAGGTCATTTCGCCCGCTTCATCTATTGGCTGCTCTACCGCATGCACCTGCACGCCCTGCACGGTTTCTGGAAGACCGCCTTCCTCACCCTGGCGCGCATGATCTCTCGCACCACCGAGCCGCGCATCAAGCTGCATTGAGTTGAACCCGCATTGCTCAGCTGGCAACCCTTCGGGCCGGGGGTCTGGGCGGCGCACTGCCACGTTGCAGTCCGCTTGTGGTGCAATACACCACGGCGCGGCCTGCGCCTCGCGTTGCCTCCGCCCAGACCCCCGGCGCGGGGGCATTAATAGCGTGAACAGGCCCTACGCTGAGTCACACGACGAGGAGACAACACATGCGACACAAATCGTGGTTTATGGCGCTCGCCACGGTAGCCATGGTTTCAACAGCATGGGCAGACAACTGGATGCCCGTGCTCAAGAACACGCCGCTGCAGCGCTTCAGCCAAGCCGACATCAACCAGCTATCGGAAGAAGGTGCGGCATTTTTGGGCAGCGATGCCACACTTCTGGAATGGCGCAACCCCGAGAGCCGCGCGGGCGGCAGTTTCAAGTTGATCGCCTCGAACACGCAAGAAGGGCGGTTGTGCAAGACCTTTCGGGTGACGCTCTACACCCCGCGTGACCCGGCCAAGTCCGCCCGTTTGCGGGCCTGCCGCCAGCCCGCGGGCGAATGGCGCCTGGTTCCTTAGCAGCCCGCTGGCCAAGTGCTCTGGTGTATTTGAAGGACTCCCATGCGCAAACCTTCCACTCCCCATCCCGGCGCTCAAACCTCGCCGCGTTCCGCCTTTTATTGCCGCTGCGGTGGCGATGAGGCCTCGCAGGTGCAGCGACGACTTGAGCGGGCTTTTTCGCGCCGCGATTTTTTGCAGAGCGCGCTGGTTTTGGCTGCAGGCGTTGGCGGGCTCAGCCCTGCCGCTTCTGCGCAGCCAGCGCCCTCTGGTTCGGCAACGGCAGTTGCAGCGCCTATGGTTTTGCGCAATGTGCAGCTTTTCGATGGTCGGCGCACCCGCTTGCAGCCAGGCCTGCAAGTCGTGATCGAAGGCGCGCGGATTCGGGCCGTCGAGCCGCAGGGGCAAGGTGCACCGCAGGGTGCGCAGATCATCGACGGCGGCGGCCGGGTGCTCATGCCGGGGCTGATCGATGCGCATTGGCACAGCCTGATGGCGGCCATGTCCATGCAGCACTTGCTCATGGCCGATCCCGCGCTGATTCACCTGGCGGCTGGTTCTGAGGCGCAGCGCACCTTGCTGCGAGGTTTCACTACGGTGCGCGACGCAGGCGGGCCGGTGTTTGCGCTCAAGAGCGCCATCGACCAAGGACTGGTGCAGGGGCCGCGCATTTTTCCAAGTGGCGCCATGATTTCGCAGACCGCCGGGCACGGCGACTTCCGCTTTTTGCACGAGGTCGGGCCGGGCGCGGCCTGTAGCGCGGTAGGCCATGCCGAACATCTGGGCGCGTCGGCCATTGCCGACAGCGCCGACAGTGTGCGCAAGGCCACCCGCGAGCAATTGCTGCGCGGCGCTTCGCAGATCAAGCTCATGGCCGGAGGCGGCGCGTCGTCGCTCTACGATCCACTCGATTCGGTGCAGTTCACCCTGCCCGAACTGCGCGCGGCGGTGGAAGCCGCCGAGGATTGGGGCACTTACGTCATGGCCCACGTCTATTTACCCAAGGGCATGCAGCGCAGCATCGAGGCCGGCATCAAGGTCATCGAACACGGCCAGCTGACCGACGAGGCCACCGTGCGCCTGATGGCAGACAAAGGCATCTGGTGGTCTTTGCAGCCCTTCCTGCCGGAGGCCGCCCCGACGCCAATGGCCGATCCCGGCTCGCAGGCGAAGAGCGACGAGATCGCCACCGGAACGCGCCGGGCCTACGAACTGGCGATCAAACACAAGATGCAAACCGGCTGGGGCAGCGACATTCTGTTCGCGCCGGGAAAAACCCATTACCAAACCGTGCGGCTGGTCGCCCTGGAAAATTGGTATTCGCCCCTGGACGCGCTCAAACAGGCCACCTCGCAAAACGGCGAATTGCTGGCGCTTGCCGGTCAGCGCAATCCCTATCTCGGCGCCAAACTGGGGGTGATCGAACCCGGCGCCTGGGCCGATCTGCTGGTGGTCGATGGCGATGTGTCGCGCTCGCTCAAGCCCTTGCTCGAACCCGATCAGCATCTCAAGTGCATCATCAAGAACGGCCGGGTGGTGAAAAACACCTTGTAGGCGCAGGGCCTCGTCTTTCGGGTCACCTTGCGCCGCGCCGAGGTGGGGGGCCTGTGTGGAGGACAATGCCCGTCCACACCACCGGGGGTAGCCCATGAGCATGAAAAAGACAGACCTTGAAAAGCACCTTGCCAAGAAACTCGACGGCAAGCTGAAGTCGGGCACGATCCCGCAGCGCTTCGGTCAGGGCGCCAAGGCCGTGGCCGCGAAAGCCGAGACCAAACCCAAGGAGAGTGCGCCCAAGCAGGTGCAACTCACCTGCAAACTGCCCGCCGATCTGGCGCAACGCCTGCGCGAGCAGGCTGTGACCGTCGAGGGCGGTGTGAATGCCATCTTGGCACAGGCCGCGAGGCAGTGGCTGGAATCGGCTGCGGGGGCCAGCCGGAAGGAATAAGGGGGGGCGGCAGGGCGAGAGGCTACGATTTGAGCTTAGGCAGAACGGTTGAAAGCGATCAAGCTAGCCCCCAAGCTTGCTGTCGAAGGAGAAGGCAAGTGTTCTCGCACGTTATGGTCGGCGTCACCGACTTCGACCGAGCAATGGCGTTTTACAAGCCGGTGCTCGATGCACTTGGCGTGCAATTCCGTTTCCAAGAGCCCGAGCGCCCTTGGGCTGGTTGGGAATCTTCGCCGGATCCGAGGCCCTTGTTTTTGATCGGCCGTCCCTACAACCAACAACCGCATCAGCCCGGCAATGGGCAAATGGTCGCGTTCCTCGCTCATTCCCGAGAGCAAGTCAATCAGGTTCACGCCTTGGCTCTCGCCAGCGGGGGTATATGCGAAGGCAAGCCTGGACTGCGGCCTGAGTACCACGCCAACTACTACGGCGCGTATTTCCGTGATCCCGATGGCAACAAGCTATGCGTGGCTTGCCACCAGGCCGAATGAGCGGGCCACAAGAAAGAGTTTGAGGTCAGGTCTCGCTTCACAGCACTTGCCCGCTGGTTTTCGTACCAAGAGCACGCCGAGGCAAAACAGCATCAACCCACGGCTTTCTTCAGCATCTCACCGACCTGCTGTGGATTGGCGCGGCCGCCGGTGGCTTTCATGACCTGGCCGACCAGGGCGTTGAGGGCTTTGTCCTTGCCGGCGCGGTATTCCTCGACGTTCTTCGGGTTGGCGGCGAGTACGGCGTCGACGGCGGCCTGCAGCGCGGCGCTGTCGTTGACCTGCGCCAAGCCGCGGGCGTCGATGATGGCGGCCACATCGCCGCCCTGCTCGCCCGCCCACAGCGCGGCGAAGACTTCCTTGGCGGTCTTGCTCGACAGGGTGCCGTCGTCGATTTTTCGGGTGAGCGCGGCGAGTTGCGCGGCGCTCACGGGGCTGGCGCCGATGTCGCGCTCGTCGCGGTTGAGCTGGGCGGCAAGTTCGCCCATGATCCAGTTGGCTGCGAGTTTGGGCGCGGCGCCCCCGGCGACGCAGGCCTCGAAATAGGCGGCGTGGGCGCGGGTCTGGGTCATCTGCGCCGCGGCATCCAGGCTCAGGCCGTGGGATGCGACGAAGCGCGCGGCCATCTGGCCGGGAAGCTCGGGCATGTCGGCGCGCACCCGCTCGATCCACTCGGGCGAGATGACCAGCGGCGGCAGGTCGGGGTCGGGGAAGTAGCGGTAGTCGTGCGCGTCTTCCTTGGTGCGCATGGTGCGGGTCTCGCCCTTGTCGGGGTCGTACAGCCGAGTTTCCTGCACCACCTTGCCGCCGTCTTCGAGGAGTTCGATCTGGCGGCGCACCTCGAATTCGATGGCTTTTTCGAGGAAGCGAAAGCTGTTGAGGTTTTTGATTTCGCAGCGCGTGCCCAAGGGTTCGCCGGGGCGGCGCACCGAGACGTTGGCGTCGCAGCGGAATGAGCCTTCCTGCAGGTTGCCGTCGCAGATGTCCAGCCACATGACCAGCGCATGCAGCGCGCGGGCGTATTCGGCGGCTTCGCGGGCGCTGCGCATGTCGGGTTCGGTGACGACTTCGAGCAGCGGCGTGCCCGCGCGGTTGAGGTCGATGCCGCTGGCGGCGTTGCCCGCGCGGTCGAACAGCCCGGCTTCGTGCAGCGACTTGCCCGCGTCTTCTTCGAGGTGGGCGCGGGTGAGCTGCAGGCGGCGCGGTTTGCCGTCCACCAGAAACTCGACCACCCCGCCCTGCACCACGGGAATCTCGTACTGGCTGATCTGGTAGCCCTTGGGCAGGTCAGGGTAGAAGTAGTTCTTGCGCGCGAAGACGGAGCGCGGCGCGATGGTGGCGCCCAGAGCCAGACCGAGGCGGATGGCGCGTTCCACCGCAGCGCGGTTGGCCACCGGCAGCACGCCGGGCAGCGCCAGATCGACGGCGCAGGCCTGAGTGTTGGGCGCGGCGCCGAACGCGGTGGACGCGGCGGAAAACATCTTGGACTGGGTGGAGAGCTGAACGTGGGTTTCCAGCCCGATGACCACTTCCCATTGCATGACAAGATTCCTTGATTAGTTTGAACGGCGAAACGCCGAAAGCAGCAGCGCGGCGCCGATGAACAGGGTGCCAAAACTGCGCTGCAGCCAGAGTTGATGCTGCTTTGATCGCAGGGCGCGCAGCACCCGCGCGGCCAGCAAGGTGTAGCCGTTCATCACCACGATGTCGGTGATGAACAGCGACAGCCCGCACAGCAGATATTGCGGCAGTTGCGGCGCTGCCGGGTTGATGAACTGCGGCAGCACCGCCAGCATGAACACCAGCCCCTTGGGGTTGCTGGCGTTGATGAGAAAGCCGCGCAGCACGAGCTGGCCACGCGTGGGAGGCGTGGTGTTTTTTGCGCTGCCGTCGGCATCGACCAGCCCATGCGCCGGGGCGCGCCATTGCTGGATGCCCAGCCACAGCAAATAAGCCACGCCGAACCACTTGATCACGCTGAACGCGGTTTCGCTCGCGGCCAGCAGCGCGCCCAGCCCAGCGGCAACCACCACCAGAATGGCGGCGATGCCCAGTTGCAGGCCGAAGATGTTCCACACCCCCACACGCCAGCCGTGCCGCAGCCCCGTGGTCATGCACGAAATCGCGCCCGCGCCGGGCGAGAGGCTGATGAGCCAGCTCGCGGCGAAGAACGTCAGCCAGGTGTGCAGATCCATCGGTGGGCTCAGAAGGGGCTGCGGCGATGCCAGTCGCTCACCTGCTGGAACTGGTGTGCGACCTGCAGCAGACGCTCTTCGGCGAAGTGCGGGCCGATGAGTTGCAGGCCGACCGGGCGGCGCGCGTTGGCCCCCGCGCCGAAGCCCGCGGGCACGCTCATGCCCGGCAGCCCGGCCAGACTGGCCGAGAGGGTGTAGATGTCGGCCAGGTAGTTGGCCAGCGGGTCGGCCTTGTCGCCCAGATTCCAGGCGACGGTGGGCGACACCGGGCCTGCGATCACGTCGCACTGGGTGAAGGCGCGGACGAAATCGTCGGCGATGAGGCGGCGGATCTTCTGCGCCTGCAAGTAGTAGGCGTCGTAATAGCCGTGCGACAGCACGTAGGCGCCGATCATGATGCGTCGCTTGACCTCGGCGCCGAAGCCTTCGGCGCGGCTCTTGCCGTACATCTCGGCCAGGTCTTTGTATTGCGCCGTGCGATGGCCGAAGCGCACGCCGTCGAAGCGGCTCAGGTTGGAGCTGGCCTCAGCGGGCGCGATGATGTAGTAGGCGGCAATGGAGAGTTCTGTCAACGGCAGCGAGACGTCCACCAAGGTGGCGCCCAGGTTCTCGATGGTCTTGAGGGCGTCGCGCACGGCGGCTTCGACATCGGCGGCAAGGCCCGTGCCGAAGTACTCGCGCGGCAGGCCGATGCGCAGGCCTTTGAGCGGCTGCGCGGCGGTGGCGCCGGGCAGGGGTTGATCGAGCGCGGAGACATAGTCGGGCACGGCGCGCTCCACGCTGGTGGCGTCGCGCGGGTCGAACCCGGTCATCGCGGTGAGCAGGGCGGCGCAGTCCCACGCGGTCTGCGCCATCGGGCCGGCCTGGTCGAGGCTGGAGGCGAAGGCGATCATGCCGTAGCGCGAGCACAGACCGTAGGTCGGCTTGATGCCGGTGATGCCGCACATGGCCGCGGGCTGGCGGATTGAGCCGCCGGTGTCGGTGCCGGTGGCGGCGGGGACGAGCCTTGCCGCCACCGCAGCAGCCGAGCCGCCGCTGGAGCCGCCGGGAATGGCCGCCAAGTCCCAAGGATTGCGCACCGGGCCGTAAGCCGAGTTTTCGTTGGCCGAGCCCATGGCGAACTCATCCATATTGGTCTTGCCGACCGTGACCATGCCCGCGCCTGCAAAGTCGTCCGCGCCCGAGCCCAGACGGGCGACCACGGTGGCGTCGAACGGGCTGACATAACCGGCCAGCATGCGTGAACCGGCGGTGGCCGGCAGGGTGCGGGTGACGAACACGTCTTTGTGCGCTACCGGCACGCCCAGTAGCGGCCGGGTGTCGCCCGCGGCGCGGGCGGCGTCGGCGGCTTGCGCGGACTTCATCGCGCCGTCAGCATCGACGTGGAGGAAAGCGCCCAGATCGGCGTGGGCGGCGATGCGGTCGAGCGCCGCGCGGGTGAGCTCAGCGCTGGACACTTGCCGTGCGGCCAGCGCGGCGGACAGGGTGCGCAGGTCGGCCGTGGCGAAATCGGTCAGGGATGTGCTCATTCGACCACCCTCGGCACGAGGAACAGGCCGTCTTGTGCGTCGGGCGCGTTGCGCAGCGCGGCGTCGCGGATATTGCCCTCGGTCACGGCGTCTTCGCGCAGGCGCAACGGCATGTCCTGCACGGCGGAGAGCGGGTGCGCCAGCGGCTCGACGCCGTCGGTATTGACCGCACGCATTTGCTCGACCACGGCGAAAAACGCGTTGAGATCGGTCAGCATGTGGTCGCGCTCGCTGGCGGTCAGATCCAGCCGGGCGAGTTGCGCCAGGCGGTCGATATCGGGAAGAGTGAGTGACATGGTGGGGCGGCGGCAATCAGGGACGCAAAACAGGGACGCAAAACATGCCGCTCGGCGAGCGGGCGGATCGGGGAGCTTCCCCTGCAGATGGGTGCGGAAAACGTCATTTTATGCGCATGCATGGGTTATGATGCTTCGATTTGGCGCACGGGATTTGACCGAAAAATCAAGCCTGTTTGTTGCTTATTTCACACACCTCCAGAAAGCCGGGCGCGCGGTTGGCGCCCCCATATTCCATGTTCCGAACATTCCGGCAGTATTTTTCGACGGATCTGGCCATCGACCTCGGCACCGCCAACACGCTCATTTATGTGCGCGGCAAGGGCATCGTGCTCGACGAGCCGTCGGTTGTCGCCATCCGCCACGAGGGCGGCCCCAGCGGCAAAAAAACCATTCAGGCCGTGGGCAAGGAAGCCAAGCAGATGCTGGGCAAGGTGCCTGGCAATATCGAGGCCATCCGCCCGATGAAAGACGGCGTGATCGCCGACTTCACCGTGACCGAGCAGATGCTCAAGCAGTTCATCAAAATGGCGCACGACACCCGGATGTTCCGGCCCAGTCCGCGCATCATCATTTGCGTGCCCTGCGGCTCCACCCAGGTCGAGCGCCGCGCCATTCGCGAGTCGGCGCTGGGCGCGGGCGCCAGCGAGGTGTACCTCATCGAAGAGCCCATGGCTGCGGCCATCGGCGCCGGGCTGCCGGTCAGTGAAGCTACCGGCTCGATGATCGTCGACATCGGCGGCGGCACCACGGAAGTGGGCGTCATTTCGCTGGGCGGCACGGTGTACAAGGGCAGTGTGCGCGTGGGCGGCGACAAGTTCGACGAGGCCATCATCAACTACATCCGCCGCAATTACGGCATGTTGATCGGCGAGCCCACGGCCGAAGCCATCAAGAAGGAAATCGGCTCGGCCTTTCCCGGCTCCGAGGTCAAGGAGATGGAAGTCAAGGGCCGAAACTTGAGCGAAGGCGTGCCGCGCAGCTTCACCATCAGTTCCAACGAAATTCTCGAAGCGCTGACCGATCCGCTCAACCAGATCGTCTCGGCGGTGAAAAACGCGCTCGAACAAACCCCGCCCGAACTCGGCGCCGACATCGCCGAGCGCGGCATGATGCTCACCGGCGGCGGTGCGCTGCTGCGCGACCTCGACCGCCTGCTGGCCGAAGAAACCGGCCTGCCGGTGCTGGTGGCCGAAGACCCGCTGACCTGCGTGGCGCGTGGCAGCGGCATGGCGCTGGAGCGCATGGATCGGCTGGGCACCATTTTCACGTCGGAGTAAGCGGCGCCTTTTGCGGTTGTTTTGCGGCGGTTTTTTGATCGGCGATCTTCTCTCGGCGCTCCGCAGTACTTCACTGATCGCGCTGCGCCCCCGAGCCGGGCCGTTTCGATTCGAGCCGCTTCGATTTGAGCCCTTTCCGCCCTGCGTTTGTTCTCGTTCCCATGGCCTACGGCACTCTTGAGCGTTCACCTCCGCCGTTTTTCCGGCAGGGGCCTTCTGCGCTCACGCGGCTGGTGTTGTTCTCCGCGCTGGCCATTTTGCTGATGGCGCTGGACGTGCGGTTCAAGGTCACGCCCATGCTGCGCCAGGGCCTGTCGGTGGCGATCTATCCGCTGCAGCGCATGGCTCAGGCGCCGGTGGACTGGTCGCGGCAACTGAGCGGCTATCTTGAAGCGCCGGCCAAGGCGCAAGCTGAAATCAGCCGACTGCAACGCGCCAATGTGGCCTTGTCGTTGCAGTCCCAGCTCGAAGCGCAGTTGCGGCTGGAAAACAACCGCCTGCGCGGTTTGCTCCAGTTGCAGCAGAGCCTGCCGCCGAAGTCGGTGGCGGCGCAGATCAGTGCGCAGGCCAGCGATCCGTTCAGCCGCACCGTGGTGATCGACCGCGGCAGTCTGCAGGGCGTTGAACTCGGCTCGCCGGTGATCGACGAAACCGGGCTGCTCGGCCAGGTCACGCGCGACTACCCGTGGAGCGCCGAAGTCACCCTCATCACCGACCGCGACGCCGTGGTGCCGGTGCAAAACCAGCGCACCGGCGAGCGCGGCGTGGTGTACGGCGAGCCGGGGCTGGGCCAGGGCGGCATGGAGCTGCGCTGGATGCCCGCTGCCGCCGATGTGCGCGTGGGCGATGTGCTAGTGACCAGCGGGGTGGACGGCATCTATCCGGCGGGCCTGCGCGTGGCGCGGGTGACTGCCGTCACGCGCCAGCGCGATACCGCGTTTGCCCGGGTGATGTGTGCGCCGCTTGCCGATGTCGAAGGCGGACGGCATGTGCTGGTGCTTCAGCCGCTCACGCCGCTGGTGGCGGGGCCATCGGTCAAGGCCACCGAGCCGCAGGTGCAAAAGTCGGGCAAGGCGGTGCCCAAGCCTGCCGCTGCCGCCTCACGCTAATCTGACTGCCGTGTCTTTCCTGCCCCGCCGCCGTCGCTCCGATCAGGGCGCCATGCCTTCCGCGCAGGCTCCTGCGGGCGGCGCGCGCGAGGTGTTGCTGCTGCCGGTCAACCCCTGGTTCATCGCGCTGAGTCTGCTGATAGCGCTGCTGATCGACTTTTTGCCGCTGGGCCGTCTGGCGTGGATGCCCGATTTCGTCGCGCTCACCCTGGTGTTCTGGAATGTGCATCAGCCGCGCCGCGTGGGCATGGCCGTGGCGTTCGTGCTGGGGCTGGCGGTGGATGTGCAGCAGGGTTCGGTGCTGGGGCAGCATGCGCTGGTCTACACGGTGCTGAGCTATTTCGCCATCACGCTGCACCGCCGGCTGCTGTGGTTTCCGCCGCTGCAGCAGGCTTTGCATGTGCTGCCGCTGTTCGTGGCCACGCAGGTGCTATTGCTGCTGGTGGGCATGTGGGCCGGCGGCAGCTTTCCAGGCTGGGCATTTTTGCTGGCGCCGGTTGTGCAGGCGGCGCTGTGGCCCTTGTTGTCCTGGCTGCTGCTGGCGCCGCAGCGGCGCGCGCCGGATTCCGACCGCAATCGGCCTTTGTGATGGCGACCGTGCTGAACCTTGTGCCCGCAACGGGCTCAATCTTTATTTACGCCTCTTTGCGATGACCGAGCTGCGCAACATCGAACGCGAGCTGTTCCGCTTTCGCCGACGCTTGATTCTGGCCGCGGCCGTGGTGGTGCTGAGCTTTGCGCTGCTGATCGGTCGCTGGGTGTGGCTGCAGGTGGTGCGGCATCGGCAGTTTTCGACCCAGGCGCAGGACAACCGCATTGCGCTGGTGCCGATTCCGCCGCAGCGCGGGCTGATTCTCGACCGCAACGGCATCATCCTGGCCAACAACTACGCGGCTTACACGCTGGAAATCACGCCGTCGAAGGTCAAGGGCACGTTGCAGGACACCATTGAGGCGCTCAAGGCCATCGTGCCCATCACGCCGTTCGACGAGCGGCGCTTCAACAATCTGCTGGGGCAGTCGCGGCGCTTTCAGTCGCTGCCGATTCTCAACAAGCTCAGCGATGATGAGGTGGCTCGCTTCGTGGCGCAGCGCTTTCGTTTTCCGGGCGTGAATGTGCGGGCAAGGCTGTTTCGCAACTATCCGCTGGGCGCGCTGGGCTGCCATCTGCTGGGCTATATCGGCCGCATCAACCAGACCGAGCAGCAGCGCATCGACGACAGTGACGACGCCAGCAACTACCTCGGCACCGACCATATCGGCAAGCTGGGCGTGGAGCAGGCTTACGAGACGCAGCTGCACGGCATCACCGGCTATGAGGAAGTCGAGGTCAATGCCGTGGGGCGGCCGGTGCGCAAGATCAAGACCGTGGCCGCCACGCCCGGACAGAATCTGGTGCTCGGAGTCGATATCCGCCTGCAAAAGCTCATCGAAGACCTCTACGGCAAGCGGCGCGGGGCCTGCGTGGCCATCGATCCGCGCAACGGTGAAGTGCTGAGCTTTGTCTCCATGCCCACCTTCGATCCCAACCTGTTTGTCGACGGCATCGATCAGGTCAACTGGGACGCGCTCAACACCTCGCCCGACCGGCCGCTGCTCAACCGCGTGTTGCGCGGTACCTTTCCGCCGGGCTCGACTTACAAACCTTATCTGGCGACGGGCGCGCTGACCGACGGCATCCGCACCGCGCAGTGGAGCTTTCACGACCCCGGTTTTTTCATGTTCGCCGGACACCGTTTTCGCGATGACGTGCCGGGAGGGCATGGCATCGTCGACATGCACAAGGCCATACAGGTGTCGTGCGACGTGTATTTCTACATGGTCGCGCACGATTGGGGCGTGGACGGCATGGCCAAGTGGACGCAGCAGTTCGGCTTCGGTCAGGCCACCGGCATCGATCTCAAGGGCGAGGCCAAGGGCGTGCTGCCTTCGCGCGAGTGGAAGCGCAAGGCCTTTCGCAGCCCGGCGCAGCAGCGCTGGTATCCCGGCGACACCATCAGTCTGGGTATCGGCCAGGGCTACAACAGCTTCACCCCGCTGCAGATGGCCACGGCGCTGTCCACGCTGGCCAATCAGGGCACGCGCTACGAGCCGCGCGTAGTGCGTGCGATCGAAGACATGGGCACGCGCCGCTTCACGCCGGTGGTCGCGCCAGTGGCCCAGCGCATCGACCTCGATCCGGCGTACTGGCAGGTGGTGCACGGCGGCATGATGGCGGTGAACCAGACCGGCGGCACGGCGGCGGAAGCCTTCAAGGGCGCGCCTTACACCACCGCGGGCAAGACCGGCACCGCGCAGGTGTTCAGCGTGGGACAAAACCAGACCTATGACGCCAAGGACATCGCCCATCATCTGCGCGACCATGCGCTGTATGTGGTTTACGCCCCGGCCGACAACCCGGTGATCGCCCTGGCGATGATTGTGGAGAACGCCGGATTTGGCGGGGTTGCGGCCGCGCCCATCGCGCGCAAGGCGCTCGACTATCACCTGCTCGGCCTCTACCCCACCGACGAGGAAATCGAGAAGATCAGCGGCGCCAAGCCGCAGCCGGTGCAGTTTGCCTATGCGGGCGAGCGTGAAGGCGTGCCGATCATTCCTGGCGCCAAGACACCGCCTGTTCCGGCGACATCCGCCCCGGCGGGCGCTGCTTCTGGTTCGGTTTCTGGATCTGCTTCTGGAGCCGCCGCGATGGGGGCCGCAGGAGTTGCGGCGAAGCCCGCACCTGCACCGGCGGCTGCGTCTCGGGCACGCGCCCAGCCCACCGCCTTCGATGCGGAGGCCGTGGGCAACTACCCGCGCACCGCCTGCACGGGTGGTTTGCGCGCGCCGCTGTTCACCCGCTTCGGCGCCCGGCCCGATGTGAGTGATGAATCGGAAGGGGTAAGGCTATGAGTGCGACCTTCGGCCGTCCGCCGCTCTGGCGGCGAGTGCGCCCCTATCTCACCGGCTTCGATGCGCCACTGGCCGCGGCGCTGCTGTGGCTGGTGGCCATCGGCTGCATCGTGCTGTTTTCCGCGCTGCAAGATGCGCATGTGCCGTTCGACGATCATCTGCGCAATCTGGCCATCGGTTTTCTGGTGCTGTTCGTCGCGGCGCAGGTGCCGCCGCAGCGGCTGATGCAGATCGCCGTGCCGGTCTACACCTTTGGCGTGGCGCTGCTCATCGCCACGGCCCTGTTCGGGCTGGTGCGCAAGGGTGCGCGCCGCTGGCTCGATCTGGGCGTCACCGTGGTACAGCCGTCGGAGGTGATGAAAATCGCCGTGCCGCTGATGCTGGCGTGGTATTTCCAGAAGCGCGAGGGCCAGATCCGGGTGAAGGATTTTTTCATCGCCACGGCCTTGTTGCTGCTGCCGGTGGCGCTCATCGCCAAGCAGCCCGACCTCGGCACCGCGCTGCTGGTGCTGCTCACCGGGGCCTTCGTCATCTTCTTCGCCGGGCTGTCGTGGCGGGTCATCGCGTTGCTGTTTGCGCTCGCCGCCGCCAGCGCGCCGGTGATGTGGCACTTCATGCACGACTACCAGCGCCAACGGCTGATGATGCTGCTCGACCCGCAGAGCGATCCGCTGGGCAAGGGCTTCAACATCATCCAAAGCATGATCGCCATCGGTTCCGGCGGGGTGTTCGGCCAGGGCTATCTGCACGGCACCCAGGCGCATCTGAACTTCGTGCCCGAGTCGCATACCGACTTCGTGTTCTCGGTGCTGGCCGAGGAGTGGGGCCTGGCCGGCAATCTCATGCTGCTGGCCGCCTATATCTTCTTTATCGTGCGGGGGCTGATGATCGCCGCCAACGCCCCCACGCTGTTCTCGCGCCTGCTGGCCGCGTCGGTCACGCTGATTTTTTTCATCTACGCCTTCGTCAACATGGGCATGGTGTCGGGCATCCTGCCGGTGGTCGGCGTGCCGCTGCCCTTCGTCAGCTATGGCGGCACCGCCCTCATCACCCTCATGCTCGGCGCCGGTATGTTGTTTTCCATCGCCAAATCCAAGCGGCTGGTGCAGAGTTGAACACTCGGTAGTTGGAGATTCGCGCGGGATCATCCATAAATTCGATATCCGTCAGCCAAAGAAATCCCTGTTTTTGCTGCGCTGCTTCTGCGAATAATCGGCACTCCAATCATCATTACAACTGGAGGAGTCGAATGAAAATCGCTCGAAGGGGTTTGCCCAAGGGGTGGATAGGGGCATGGCTGTTCGCGCTCGCTGCGGTGACGAGTGCCGCGCAGGCGGCTGTGCTGCCGGGCGCGCTAGTGACGCCGCCCTGGCTGCATGACCACGCGAAGCAGGTGCAGATCGTCGATATCCGCGACAGCCTGGGCTCGCTCACCAACGATCCCAAGTACGCCACGGTCAATGGGCAGAAGGTGCTCGAAGAGGTGGGCGGGCATATTCCGGACGCGCTGTCGGTCAACTTCTGGGGCCTGCGGCAAAAGCATGTGATCGACGGCAAGAAGATCGATTTCATGTTGCCCACGGCCAAGGAGTTTGAACAAACCATGCAGGCCGTGCAACTGGAGCCGGGCAAGCCCATTGTGATCGTGCCTACCGGCGACGACGCCACCTCGCTGCAGGAGGCGGCGTTCTTCGCCTGGGAGCTGCAGGTGTTCGGCGTGCCGCAGGAGCAGATTGCGATTCTCAATGGCGGCATGCACGCCTGGACATCTGCCGGTTATGACGTGGATACCGACGCCATCGCCCCCATGAGTTCCAGCAAGTGGAAGGCCCGGGCGCCGAACCCGGCGCTGCTGGCGACAACGGCCGAAGTGCAGGCGGCGCAGCGTGCGCATGGTCTGCTGCTGGACGCACGCCCGTTGGCTCAGATCGCGGGCCTCGAGCGCACGCCCGTGGTGCCGGCTGCCGGAAGGCTGGCCGACGCCTCTCCCCTTCCGGCCGAACTGCTTTATCGCAACGCGGATGACGGCTCCTGGCGGTTTCTCTCTGCGCACGTCTACCGCAAGGTGCTGGCTGGTGGCGGCGTGCAGCGCGTCGCTCCGGGCATCGTGTACTGCAACACCGGGCAGTACGCGGCTGGCGCCTGGTTCGTGATCGACCGCATCATGGGGCGCAAGGGTCTGCGCGAATACCCCGGCGGCATGAACGAGTGGGAGCAGCGCGGCCTGCCCGTGGTCAGTTTCTGAGCGCCCGCTTGTGCAGGGCTGGCTGCGTGCCGGGCGGCCCTGCGCAAAGTGCGTCGGCAAGTGGCGACCAACAGCCGGTGACGGGGGATACACCCTGATGCAAATGCCGTCGTCAACGCGTGATAAAAAGCATTAAAAACATTCAATCCATACCGAGGAGACAAACATGATTCATACCCCCCTTCACCGCCAGCTGATGCGCCCCGCGCGCCATCTGACTCTGGCTTTTGCCCTGCTGGGCGCCGGTCTGATGCAGGCCCAGGCGGCCAATCCGTCGATGCTCAACGACTTCAAGTTCGACGCGCCGACCTACATTCACAAGCTGCCGTTCGCCAAATACGACGTGGTGTTGCAGGTGAGCGAAGATGAACCCGCCCGCTGGGATCTGGTGCTCAACAACGCGCAGAACATTCTCGACGCCGTGGGCCAGGAAAACGCGCGCGTAGTGGTGGTGGCCTATGGCCCGGGGCTGAAGATGCTGTTCAAGAACAGCCCGGAGGCCAAGCGCATTTCCTCGTTGAACGATGAAGGCATCGAATTCGACGCTTGCCACAACACCATGGAAGGCATGGCGAAAAAACTCGGCCACCTGCCGGTACTGGTGCCGCAAGCGGTCATCGTGCCCGCCGGGGTGCTGCGCATCATGCAGCTCGAACACGCGGGGTTTGAATACATCAAACCCTGACGTGACGGGCTGATTGTTTTCGCGGCTTTGGCAGGTCTGTAGGGCCGATCTGCACGATTCAAGTAACCCCTTGCGCGGGCTGCGCTGCGGCATTATCGGTCTCTTGCAGGCGGGTCGGCTCGACCTGCGCGAAAGCGATCAAGCCCTGCAGCGCGGCCACGTAGGCCAGCAGTGCCTCACGACCCGTAGTCGTTAGCGCGTAGACGGTTTGCGGGCGTGGTCCGTCGGTGATCTTGTGTGCCTGCACATAGTCCGCGGCGAGCAGCTTTTTCAAGTGGGCATCGAGGTTTCCGTCAGACACCCCGATCAGGCGCTTGAGGTCGGAGAACGTGGCTTGTCCCGCACCAGCCAGATAGGCCGCGATCTGCGTGCGCAGCGGCTGGTGCAGCAAGGGATCAAGGGCGTCGATGCTCACGGCGCGGGCGGATTCAGTGCGTCCATCTGGAGGTGCAGCACGGCGGCATCTTTTCCGTCCTTGCCGGGGATGTGCATCTGGAATTGGGTCTTGAGCATCTGGTCCCAGGGCATCCAGTGCTGGCCGTCCAGGCTGGCGTATTGCCGGTAGCCATAAATGCCGCGCTTGAGCACGATGTGCAGGGTGGATTCGGCGCCCCGGGTGAAGGCGCTGCCGTCCACCACGGTGCGGATGGGCAGCGGCGTCCCGGCGGGGAAGTACAGCACATAGGCGTCGCCGCTGGGTAGCGGCTGACCAATGGTGACCACGGGTAGCTTCGACGTTTCGGCCGCCGTGGGAGCGGGGCCGGGGGGCAGGCTGCTGCAGGCCGCCAGCGAGGCGCTGGCGAGCAGTAGAGGTAAGAGCAGGTTTCGCATCAAAAACTCCAGTTGGGGTTGAAAGAGGGCGGATCAGGACGGGGCGCGTGCGGTCATATTCACCACCAGCCCGATTTGCAACTGCGGGCCGATGCCCGGTTGCAGCGTGGCGCGCATCCAGGGAATGAGCAGGGCCGTTGGATAGCCTTCGTGCTGCCAAGGACCTGCGGGGTAGCGCCATTGCCCCGTCGGCCGACCGTTTTCGACCAGCACTTCCACCGGGCGTTTGAGTACCAGGGGCAGCACCGAACTGTCGCTGGGAGAAAAGGCATCGCCTGACACCTCGACGTGCACCGGTATGGACAGCCCGGCAGGCAGTAGCACGGTCTGCCGCGTCAGCGGATTGCGGGCATATTCCTGTAAGGTCTGCAGCGGAGCGGCGGCGGGCTGCTGCGCGTCGGCCAGACGCTGTGCCAGCAGCGGCGGGACAAGCACCACGCCCAGCCAGAGCAGCAGCTTGGCGCCGCGCAGCCAAAACGGTGTCGACGTTGCATGCCTTTGGCCCTGCAGCAGGGCGAGTAGCGGCATTCCGAGGCCGAAGGCGGCTGCAGCCAGGTACTGCAAGGACTGTGCATCCAAACGAAACAGCACCGAGCACACCCCGAGGGCGATGAGCAGACCGCCGACACACTCGACCGTCTGCTCCGAAAACAGGCCATGCACATACAGACCCAGGCCGACGAGCACCAGCCAAAGGGGGAAGACGAGGTAGGCGCCGCCAAAGAAAAAGGTGGCGAAGGTGCCCAGCACGCCGGCCGACAGCAGCAGCCACCACACCTTGAGCACCTGGCGATGGATGAACGACCAGAGCTCGTCGCGCGCCAGCTTGGCTCGCCGGGTGAGCTGCCAGTCCAGCAGACTCACCGCACCGAGCAGCAGGGACATCAGTCCCAGCCAGGCCATGGCGCGCGTTGCGGCGTCGGGGATCTGATCGGCGGTCAACAGGTGGTTGCTGACCAGGGCCAGACC
>NZ_NCKP01000127.1:0-2079 GCF_002282795.1 Thiomonas sp. 13-64-67 | reverse complement strand
GCTGGCGATGCTGCTCACCCCGCAACCCCCAACGAGGTGAATTCACCTTGCAACCCGGACTCCTGACTTAACGTTGGTACGGCGCGAGGGGGCAGGTCATACCGTCCAAAACACCGGCTGTCGACGAACTTCAGCGCACCGCTACAGACGGAAAGAAGCCCTAGATAAATCAACGATCTAGGGCTTCTGGACTTCTACGAACTGTAGAAAACGTGTTAATGGTGGAGCCTGGGGGAACATTTTTGACGTTTCATGCTGTCGCTGAACGCCGCCAGATGTTTTAAAAATCAATGACTTATCGGATTCTTATGTGTCACGTTGTTTCAAACTGTCGCCCACAGTCCTAATTTTCTTGTGGACAGAATTTGTGGACAATGAGTTCGATGGACAACACGGTGGAGTTCGATTTATGGCAAAAGGATTGCTCACGGCGCAGGAAGTGCGCAGGCTGTCGAAGGTGGATGGAGTGCATCGTGTGGGGCCTGCGCTGTACCTGCGAGTACGGGGCAGCTCGGCGCTGTGGACGTGGCGCTATACGGATGCCGGAAAGGCGCACGAGTACAGCATGGGGGCCTTTGGCGACCTGACCCTTGCTGACGCCGTGGCTAAGGTGTCCGACCTGCGCGCCCGTGTCAAGCGGGGCGAGGAACTTCCAGCGTTCAATTCCCGTCGCCGGAATGAAACCGCCGTCCCTACTAAGCGGATCGAGAGCTTCCGGGATGTGGCCGAAGCGCTTTGCGAATCCCTGCGCGCCGGCTGGAAAGGCGTGAACGGTGGAAAGCATGGCGATGATTGGATCAACAGCCTGCGCACCTACGCGTTCCCTGTGTTCGGTGATAAGCCCGTGGGCGATGTCTCGACTGACGATGTGCTGGCCGCGCTCAATCCGATTTGGCGCACCAAGACCGAGACTGCAACTCGGGTGCGTCAACGCATCGAGGCCGTGCTGTCTGCTGCCAAGGCGCGCGGCTTGCGCACGGGTGAGAACCCGGCGGCCTGGCGCGGGCACCTGGATACCCTGCTGCCGATGATCAGCAAGCGGCGACGGGTCGAGCATCACCCTGCGATGCCGCGTGCCGATTTGCCCGCGTTCATGGCCGATCTGCAGCGCCGGTCGAACATGAGCGCATGGGCCTTGCAATTCACGATCCTGACAGCCTGCCGCACCGGCGAGGTCATCGGCGCCCAGTGGAGCGAGATTGACCTTGCGCGGGACTTATGGGTCATTCCAGCTTCAAGGATGAAGGCGCATGTGGAACACCGCGTGCCGCTGTCCAGGCAGGCTCTGGCGCTGCTGGGTACCATGCCCCGCAACGACGGCAACGATGCGGTGTTCTGGGGCGCACGCAAGCCCACGATCAGCAACATGGCGATGCTTCAACGCCTGCGCGGCATGCGACCCGGCCTGACGGTGCACGGGTTCCGGTCGAGCTTCAGGGATTGGGCAGCGGAGAACACCACGTTCCCCGCTGAGGTCGTCGAGATGGCGCTGGCGCACACCGTCCAGAATCAGGTCGAGGCGGCCTACCGGCGTGGTGATCTGCTGGACAAGCGCAGGCAGTTGATGCAGGCGTGGGCGGACTACCTGGAATGCTTCCATCAATCAACAGCGAGTTCACGCAACACTTCGGGATGACGTGCGGCGACCGTCAGCAAGGTCTGCGCCGCCCCTGACGGTTTGCGCCGTCCCTGTTCCCACTCCTGCAGGGTGCGCACCGACACCCCCATGAGGGCGGCGAATCGTGCCTGAGAAAGCCCAGAAGCCGCCCGCGCCTGTGCTACGGGCGAGTACACGACGGCGCCTTGTCCGGCGCGCATTTGCTTGACAGACTCCAGCAGCTTGCAGCCCAGTTCTTCGCCGCTCATGCTCTCACGCTTGGTCATGGCTGACTTCCTCTTGAATGGCCTTGAGAATGTGAGCGGGAATGTTGCCGCGCACCGCCTTGGCGTAGATCACCAGCAGGTAAATCACGCCGCTTTCTAGTGTCCTGTCCCGTTATTAAATGGCATTAGTCTTGCATGCCAGTGCGGTATCTTGGAACTGGAGAGACCGCGATGAGAACAGGCAGACCGAAGGTT
>NZ_NCKP01000030.1:0-21801 GCF_002282795.1 Thiomonas sp. 13-64-67 | reverse complement strand
GAGCCCGTCGCGCCGATGCGCTTTGCACCGCCGCAGGTGTTTGATCCCGCCCCGGCGCCGATCGCGTCCGCTGAGCCGACCCCGCAAACCCCGCTGGACGAAGCACAGACGCTCACCGTGCAAACCGCCGTGGTCGGCCCCTGGATCGTCGCGGTTCCTGCCGCGTTGGCGCCCTGGGTTCTGGAGCCCGGCACGCCGCAGTGGACCGGCCCGGACGGGCAGCTTCTGCTATTGCAAGACGATGTGGCACTGCCCGCGCTCGATCTGCCCGCTTGTTGGCAGGTGCCCGAGCCGCAGCACGAGGTCGGCGGCGCAGCGCTGTTGCTTCAGCCCGAGTCGGGAGAGCCGCCTTTTGCCCTGCGGGTTCAGGCCCTTGGCCGCCAGCAAGACCTGCTGTTCTGGCCCGTGCCCGCGTCCGTGCAGTCGGCATGCGGCGTGCGCGCGGCGGCGTGGGAAGGCGCGCCGTGGCAGCCAGACACCGGGCAGCCCGTGCTGCTGCTCGATCTGCCCTGGCTCGAAGCGCGCCTGCGCGTAGGGAGCGACCGATGACCGGCACGATCTCCTGGCTGCAGTTCCGCGTCGGCGATCAACTTCATGCGCTGGACGCGGCTCCGGTGCGGCAGATTCTGCGCTCGCCGCAACTGGTGACGCTGCCGCTGGCTCAGCGCCACCCGCATTGCGCGGGCCTGATGGCCTGGCAGGGACGGCCCCTGCTGGTGCTCGATCTGGGCGCCTGTCTGTTGCGCCGCCCGAGTTTGTCTCGGGGCGATGCACGGTTTCTGGTCTGGAGCCAGGCGCAGCAGGCTGGCGTTCTGGCGGTGGATGACGTCGGCGGGCTGCTGCGGCTGTCCGCCACCACGCTCACCCGGCACTGGGCGCCGGTGCAGCCGGGGCTGCGGCCGCCGTGGAACGCCATTCGCGGGCTGTTGCACGCAGGGGCGCCGTCACTCGCCGAGCCTACCGGTCCGCAGGCGCCCTGGGTCGAACCCATCGCGGTGTTCGATGTCGCCGCGCTGTGGCAAGCCTGCTGGAACGCCGGGGGAGAACGACCATGAAGCGCACGCCGCAACGCAGCCTGCTGCTGCTGGGCCTGTTCGCGCTGATCTGGGGCGCGGCGCTGGGGGTTGCCGCAGGTCTTGACGCCGAACCCGCGCTGCTGCTCACCGTCTGGGGCGCAGGGGCGGCTCTGCTCGTGCTGCTGGCGTTTTATCTCGGTCTGTCTATTCGTCTGGATTTGTTGCAGGTGCAGCAAGTTTTGCGCGAAGCGGTCGCCGCGCCCGATGCACAGGCGCCGCTCAAATCCTCCGTGGCCGCCTTCTGGCAGCCGTTGATCGACGCGGCCTCTGCAGCGCGTCAGCCCGTGGAAGACGTCGCCCGAGAGAAGGCCAAAATCGCCGCGCAAACCGCCGCCCAGCTTGCCGCTCTGCAGTCGGCGCTCGAAGCCGAGCGGACGCAAAGCAGCGCCTGGCAGCGCCAGGCGGCCCAGGCGCAGGCCGAATTGGTCCAGCTCAGAAAACAAGCGCAGGACGCGGCCCGTGCAGTGGCAGCAGCCGAAGCCGAGGCCGAGGCTACTGCGGCGGCCTTGTCCGACCAGCGTGAGGCGATCGAGAGCGTCGCGAGGGAACAGCGCGAACAGCAGCAGGCCGCTTGGGCGGAACTGAGTTCGCTGGCCAACAGCCTCGCCGCAGAGGTCGAGGCGCAGATCGGCGCGGCTGCCCAGCGCGAGGTGACCGCCCAGACGCACGCCGCCGCCCGCGCCGATAGACTGGCGCAAGCCGAGGCCGGGCACAAGCGCAGCGCCGAACAACTCGTGCAAACGGCCGAGGCGCTGGCCCTGCTGGGGCTGAACCTGCGGTTGCAACTCTCGCATCTGGCCGCCAGCCCGGCCACCGCCGAATTGCTCGAACAGACCGAAGCCGATCTCGACGCCTTGCTCGGCGCCATCGTTCAGCCCAGGGCAGAATCTGGCCCGGCGGCGGCGCCAGCCGAGCGGCCCGCGCCAACTGCGGAGCAGGACCCGTCGCCAGCCGACGCCCTGGCCCCGCTGCTGGAGCGCCTGCGCACCGTTGCGGAGCGGGCGGCGCAGGCGGCGCAAAAAAAATCCTAAAGCGCCGTTGGAGCGTGCCGTTAAGAGGAGTGCGGACAGGGTTGTCCGTATTCGGCACGGATGCCGGATTTCCCCATAGCAAAGGAGCTCCATCATGGCCATTTCCGGCATCATCAACACCAACGTCAACGCGCTGAACACCCTCAACGCGCTCGGCAGCACGTCCAGCAGCCTCAGCACCTATATTCAGCAGTTGTCCACCGGCAAGCAGATCAACGGGCCTGCGGACAACCCGGCGGGCTACGCCATTTCGCAGCGCTTTCAAACCCAGATCAACGGGCTGAACCAGGCCGTGTCCAACGGCAACCAAGGTGTTTCTCTAGTACAGACCGCTACTGGCGCGCTGCAAAACGAAACCAACCTGCTGCAACAGATCCGTACCATTGCCGTGCAATCGGCCAACGGCTCTAACACCTCAGCGGATCGTCAATCTCTACAGGGGGTGGTGTCCCAGCTACTGGCCCAGGTTCAGACCATATCCACGCAAACCCAGTTCAACGGTCAGAACATTCTTGACGGCAGCTTCTCAGGTCAGCAGTTCCAGGTCGGGGCGAATGCTAACCAAATCATCAATGTATCAATCGCCAATTCGCAATCAACGGCAATTGGTTTGAATACGGTGGCTGTTAGTGGTGCCGCAGGCGCTGCGACTGCGTATCAAGCTAGCGGTGCTGTGACAAACAACGGGTATGGTTTGGCTTACACGATGACAAGTGGAACTGGAGCAACAGCTCCAACAGCCGGAAGCTTTAACACTGCTGGATTTAATATTAGTGGTTCTGTTGGTAGCGCTAGCATCAATGTAACTTCAACCGCTGAATCGGCTGCGAGCATAGCTGCAGCAGTTAATGCGCAAACCGAAAAAACAGGCGTCTCGGCAACAGCTAATACAAGTATCGCATTTTCCACTGGAACGACATTGACTGCAGGCACTACTGCCGCAGTTTCCTTTGTTATTGGCAATGGAGAAACAACGCAAAATATCACTGCAAATGTCACTCAGGGGGCATCAGGGACGGATTGGTCTGGCTTGGTATCGCAAATCAACAATTCAACAGCTCAGACTGGAATTACTGCAACTGTCGATAATTCTGGAAATTTGGCTTTGACGCAAGGGCAAGGCAAAAATATTACAATAGAAAATTTCACTTCGAATACGGCCATTACTTTGAATGGTATTAATGGTGCTGGTGCCGCTGGTACTGCAGCGGTACAGCTCGCTGCAACAACTACTGGCCCGGGGAATTCGGCGCTGATTCAAGGCTTTGTTCAGATGCAATCTACGCAAGGCTATGCAGTGGGTAGTAGCAATAGTATCGGCTTGGCCGCTACGAGTAATCTGGTTTCAGCTTCAACCGTCAATGTTTCAACAGTGCAAGGGGCAAATGCGGCAATTTCCATTATTGATAATGCTATCAATACCCTGAACCAGCAAGGCGGTGCACTGGGCGCGATCCAGAACCGGATTCAGGCTTCGGTGCAGAACTCGCAGACCACCGCGACCAATCTGCAGGCGGCCCAGTCTGTGGTGCAGGATGCCAACATCGCCCAGGCGACCACGCAGTTGTCCAAGTACCAGATCCTGCAGCAAGCGGGCATTTCGACCCTGGCGCAGGCGAACTCGCTGCAACAGAGTTACCTCAAGCTCCTGCCGTAATCGAGCTTGATCGTTTCTCCAGGGGGTTTCCCCGGGCCGCCGCGAGGCGTCCCGGGGGTTTTGCCATCTGCTTCATGCTTTTTGTCTTGGTTTCATTGGCCTGAATGGAGGCATCATGGACGTTCAAAATGCCGTGAATTTTTCTTCGCCCGGCAAGTTACAGACTGGCGCGCCGATCCTACCGACAGCACCAACAGCGTCTGCGCCAGCCCCGGGTTCGGCGCCAAGCTTTGTGCCAGCTGGACCGACTAAAAGCGCTGCGGCCGCAGGGGTTTTGCCGGGTGCAGCACCCAACAGTTTGCCGCCCGCCACTTTGGCGCAGGCGGCTGACACTTTGCAAAAACAGGTCAGCCAGCAAGCGCCCTCCGTGGCACTGACGGCCGGGCTCGACCCGAATGGCGATCACCCCGGTCAGTTGCTGGTGGAGCTGAAAGACAAACAAACGCAGCAGGTATTCGTGCGCTACTACGTGCCCTCGCAGCAGGTGGCGAAGGCCGCGGCGCAGAGCCCGGACCAGCCGATGTCGCCCGGCAGTCTGTTGCAGGAAAAAGCCTGACGCGGATCGATTCTTCGGCCCTACAGTTCGGCTGGGCTGTGTCGTTAAAACTCTCAAGCGGTAACGCAATCGGAGCGCAGTATGTCGTCGGTATCCATTTCAGGGCTGGTCAGCGGAATCAACGTGCAGTCGTTGATCACCTCGCTGTCGGCGGCGTATCAGCAGCCCATCACGCTGCTGCAGAACCAGGAACAGTCGTACCAGTCCACACTGAGCGCCTGGGGTTCGGTGCAGAGCAGCCTGTCCAGCCTGCAATCGACCGTGGCCGGGCTGCAAAACATCACCAGTCTGAACAACCGCACGGTCAACCTGAGCAATTCCAGCGCGGTGTCGGGCACGGCCAGCGCCAACGCGCCGCTGGGCACGTATTCGCTGAGCAATATCGTGCTGGCGCAGACGCAAAGCATCTACTCCGGCGATTTCGCCTCGGCGACCAACACGGCGGTCGGTACGGGCACGCTGCAGATTCAGGTGGGCAGCGGCTCGGTCACCAATATCAATATCGACAGCACCAACAACTCGCTCAACGGCATCGCCGCGGCGATCAACCAGTCGGGCAGCGGGGTGAATGCGGCGGTCATTTACGACGGCACCGGCTACCGACTGACGCTCACGGGCAATAACACCGGCGCGGCCAACGCCTTCACCGTGAGCACCAGCGGCGCCACGGGTTCGCTGGGCAGTTTGAGCTACAGCGCCAGCGCCTCGGGCGGCATGACGGAGAGCCAGACGGCCCGCAACGCCTCGGTGAGCATCAACGGGCTGACGGTGACCAGCGCCACCAATACGGTCAGCGGGGCGATTCCGGGGGTGAGCCTGAACCTGCTCGAAGCCAGCGGCTCGACCACCCTCACCGTGGCGAACGATACCAGCGCCTTCGTGACCTCGGTGCAGAGTTTTGTCACGGCTTTCAACACCTCGATGGGCACGCTCAACCAACTCACCGCCTACACCCCCGGGTCGAACGGCGCGTCCGGCCAGAGCGGCCCGCTCATCGGCAACGCCGGAATTCAAACCCTGCGCACCCAACTGCTCAACCTCATCAGCGGACAGGGCATCGGCACCACGCCGGGCAGCGCCTACACCTCGCTCGGCGCGGTGGGTATCAGCCTCGCGCAAGACGGCACCCTGGCGCTCGACAGCGGCAAACTCAGCTCGGCGCTGCAGAGCAACTACAACGCCGTGGCCGGTTTGTTCGGACAGGTCGGCACGGCTACCAATGCCAATGTGCAGTATGTCGGCGCGGGCAACAACACCCAGCCGGGTACTTATGCGGTCAATGTCACTTCTGGCGCCACGCAGGCCAGCGCGACGGCGTCCAACCCCATCGCCAGCGGCGGCATCACCAGCGCGGAAACGCTGGTCATCGGTTCGGGCGCAACCAGCGTGTCGGTGCAGCTCGCTTCGGGTTCCACCATCGACACCATCGTCGCCACCATCAACGCCACGCTCAGCCAGCAGGGTTTGAGCGGCATTTCGGCGATCAACAACAACGGCACGCTGGAGTTCCAGTCGGCCGATTACGGCAGTGCGAAGAATTTTTCCGTGGTGTCCACGCAGCCGGCGTCCGCCGGGAGCACCGGCATCGGCACCACGCTGCTGATGGCCAAGGGCACGGATGTGGTCGGGTCGATCAACGGCCAGACCGGAACCGGTGCCGGGCAGCAGCTCACCGTCACCGGGCCGGGCGCGGCTTTGGGCCTGCAGGTCAACATCAGCGGGCAGGCCACGGGCAGCCTGGGTTCGGTCACGGTCAGCCAAGGCATTTATCAACAGATGAATGCCATTCTGACCCAGGCGCTCAATACCCAAAGCGGGTTTGTTTCGGCCGCGACCAGCGGGCTGAACAACACCATCAAGGGCATCAATCAGCAGATCACCCAGTTGCAGAACAGCGCGGCCTCACAGACCGCATTGCTGCAGCAGCAGTTCAACGCCATGCAGACGCAAGTCGCGCAGTTGCAATCGGTGGGGCAGTACCTCACCGCGTTCTTCAATCCGCCTGGCAGCAGTTCCAGCTCCAGTTCCAGTTCGACCGGCGGCTGATCGTCGCCTCATCAGGAGAGTTTCATGAGTGCAGCCGCTTTTGCCATGCGCGCCTATCGCCAGGTAGAAAATCAGGGCATCGCCGGAGACAAGCTCTACGCCCTCGGGCTGGACGGTATTCTCGAATACCTGCGGCGGGCAGAGGCCGCGCTGCGCAACCCGGACGGCAAGGATTTGCCGCTCAAGGGGCAATCGCTCGGGCGCGCTTACCAACTGGTTGAGCACCTGCTGGCCGTGCTGCCTGATGGTATGCAAGAGGGCCCGCAGCTTGCCGAACAGCCGGTGGCCGAACGCCTGGAGCGCATTTATACCTACCTGTTGGCCCGTCTGGCGCAGGCCAATATTTTCGACGACCTGCAGGCCATCGAAGACTGCCGCACCGTGGTCACGGCGCTGCGCGACTCCTGGCATCAGGGCATGGAGCAGGCCGCGGTCTGAGCCGCCTTCCGTGGAGACACGGATTGGCCCGACTATTGCTGCAATGGGACAATGCACGGCAAGGAGAACGTCATGTCCCAGTCCAACGAGCCCGCTGATTTCCCGGATTCCCGGTTTTTCGCCAGCCACCCCGACGCGCTGCACGGCGCTGTGGCAGCGGTGCAGCTCGATGGCGTGTTTCCGCTGGACTGGGTAGATGAACTCAATCCGCCACAGGCCCGCGCAGAAGTCATGGCGGACAACAACACCCTGCTGCGCGCTCTGCTCATGCTCGACGAACCCACCGTGTCGCACGACAGCGAACATGGCCGCGCCGATCCCATCCAAAATCTGGAGCGCCGCGTCGATCTTTTGCTGCTGATGGCCAGCGCGGCGCTGCGCGGGCTGGGCAATCTGCCGCCGGAGCGGCCCTGTGCGCTGTCTTCGCGCAAACTGCGCTGGGCCAGCGAGCAGCCGCTCGAAGTCGGGCGGCGTCTGTGGGCGCGCATCTACCTGCGTCATCGCATTGCCTTGCCGCTGGTGCTTTCCGGCCTGATGACCGAACAACGTCCCGATCGCGGCCAGTTCTGGCACACCCTGGAGCTCGATCCGCTCGATCAGCAGGTGCAAAACGACCTCGACCGGCTGATCTTCCGTCACCATCGCCGCCAGGTGGCGCGGAAGCGGCAGGGCGCTTGAGCCGCCTTTCTGGCGTAGAGACCTCGAACGAATTGAGTCATGGCCCGTAAAAAAGCCCACGAAGAACACGAAAACCACGAGCGCTGGCTGGTGTCGTATGCCGACTTCATCACCCTGCTGTTTGCATTTTTCGTGGTGATGTATTCGATCTCCTCGCTCAACGAAGGCAAGTACAAGGTCTTGTCGCAGACCATGATCGCCGCCTTCACCGGCCAGCCCACCACGCCCAACCCGGTGCAGGTAGGCCAGCCGTTCAACAGTATGCCCTCGGCCATCGATCTGCCGCCTATTCCCAAACAGCAAAAGCCCGAGATCATCGAGCCAGGCCGAGGCGGGCCGGGGGCCAAGGAAGTGCAAAAGACGTTGCAGGGCGTAGCCGAGAAGATTCAAACGCTGCTGGCCAGCGCCATTCGCAAGGGCGATGTGCGGGTGCGCATGACCCCGCTGGGTGTGGTGATCGACATCCATGACACCGTGTTGTTCGCTTCGGGTCAGGCGGCGCTCACCCCGCAGGCGCAAGACCTGCTCGACCAGATCGCCGGGGTGCTGCAGGGGGTGACCTACCCGATTCAGGTCAACGGTTTTACCGACACCACGCCGATCCATACCGCGCAATTCCCGTCGAACTGGGCGCTGTCTGCGGCGCGGGCGGTGTCGGTGGTGGAAATGTTCATCGAGCAGGGGGTGAAACCCGAACAGCTTGTCGCTGCGGGGTATGGTCAATATCATCCGGTCGAATCCAACGACACCGCCAAAGGTCGCGCGGCCAACCGCCGTGTGAGCGTGGTGATCGTGTCTCCCCTCAGCAATGCGACCGTGACCGATACGCCCCTCAACCCTGCCGAAACGCGTGACGCGACGCCCGATGTTGCGTCGCCTGTTGCGTCGCCCGTCATGCCGGCCGCCACGCCGTCCGTCACGCCGCCCAGCCCCGGAACGCACTCTTGAACGACGATCTCCAACCCCTGAAAAACCGACTGCGCTGGCTCAATCGCAGCATTCTGGTACTCGGCGTTCTCATCTTGCTGGGCCTCATCGTCTGGGCAGTGGTCGGTCTGCGCAAGCCCACGCCGGGCACCGAGAGCACGGTCATTCATCCCGCGTCCAGCGCTTCCAATAGGGCGGCGCGGGCGGCTTCCGCGGTGGCGGCAGCCGCACCGAAGCTCGCGATGAGCACGGCGCAGCAGGAACGGGCCGCGGCCGCCGCGATGGACGCGCTGTCTGCGGCCAGCGCGCCAAAGACGGCTGCGACGGCGTCTCAGGCCGCAAGGGTGGCATCCGCTGCAGCGCCAACCCAAACCGCTTCGGCACCGGCCCCGGCGCCAACCGCCGTTGTCGAGACTGCGAGCTCAGCGGTCACTGCCGCAGCCCCGAGCAAGCCCGTCGCCAAGCCCGTTGCGAAGCCTAAGCCTGAGCAACACAAGCCCGCGGTTCAAGCCCGTACCGAGCCCGCGCGTGCTGCGGCGACCCCAGCGAAGCCGAAGCGCGTTGGGGCGGTGGGGGTTTGCCGCACTGCGGGCTGGTATGTGCAGGTGGGCGCGTTTGGCAAGCAGCAGAGCATTGACCGTCTGGCCAGCAAGCTGCACCGCGCGGGCTACACCCAGGTTTGCGTGGCCGCACAGCAAGTGCGCGGGCTGCATCTGTTCTACGTCGGCCCCTATAGAAATGCAGCATCGGCGCGCGATGCAAAAGCCCCCTTGCATAAGCTCACCGGGGCAGAAGGCATTTTGCGCAAGCTAGGTTGATGCACCCCTCATTCGCGGGGCTGCGAGAATGTCGCCATGCTTGACGACCGCGCACCCCATCTCCTGACTGCCGACAGCCCCGATCTGCTGCTGGGCGAGAGCCCGCCGATGTGCACTCTGCGCGAGCAGGTTCGCCGTGTGGCGCAGACCGACAGCACGGTGCTGGTGCTCGGAGAATCGGGCACGGGCAAAGAGCTGGTGGCGCGCACCGTGCATTTGCAGTCACCGCGCGCGGCCCGACCTTTCGTCGCGGTGAATTGCGGCGCGATTCCTGGTGAACTCATGGAGAGCGAGCTGTTCGGCCATGAACGGGGTGCGTTCACCGGGGCGCTCAATGCGCGTAAGGGCCGGTTTGAACTGGCCGGGCGCGGCACCTTGTTTCTCGACGAAATCGCCGAGATGAGCCCGCCGCTGCAGGTCAAGATTCTGCGGGTGCTGCAGGAAAAATGCTTCGAGCGCGTGGGGGGCAGCGAAGTGCTGAGCGCGCAGTCGCGCATCGTGGCGGCAACGCACCGCGATCTGGAGCAGCAGATCGGGTTGGGCCGGTTTCGCGAAGATCTTTACTACCGCCTCAACGTGTTTCCGGTGCAGGTGCCGCCGCTGCGCCAGCGCGGCGAAGACATTCTGCTGCTGGCCGAACACGCCTTGCAACGCCTCGAGGCGCAGGGGCTGGGGCGGGTGCGTTTTGGCGACGGCGTGCAGCAGGCCCTGCTGAGTTACCGCTGGCCCGGCAATGTGCGCGAATTGCAGAACCTGATGGAGCGGCTGCTCATCCTGCATTCCGGTTCCATCGTGCGTCTGGCCGACCTGCCGCCCAAGCTGCGCGCCGGCGGCGATCTGGGGCGCGATCCGGGACGAGGTTTAAGCCCGACCGAGGCGGCTTTGCCCGAACTGGCCACGAACACCGCCGCCGTAGACGACGAGCAAGAGGGGCTGCAAGCGTTGATGCAGGCCATGACCGAGCCCGCTCTGCAGCCGGTGCTGCCTGAAGAAGGCATGGACCTGCGCGCCTACCTTGAGCAGATCGAACGCAGCCTGATCGAACAGGCGCTGCAGCGCAGCCGCCATGTGATCGCGCATGCCGCGCAGCACCTCGGCCTGCGCCGCACCACGCTGGTGGAGAAAATCCGCAAATACGGCCTGGGCGCCGAGGCGCGCGAGTAAATTCGCAGCTTGCTGCTGTTGCGAGTGCGGGTGACGGAAAATCGTCACGTCTCAGGCCTTGGTTTTGCTAACTTGCTGCCGGGCTGCATGCCCTCTTGTTTCCTCTTCGCCTGATTTCGACCCTTCCCGATGACTTCCCCGCGAATTTTGCTGATCGACCACGACGCCGCGCGTGGCCAGCGCCTTTGCGACGAATTGCAAGGCGCGGGTTGCGTGGCCGCGCTGCATGCAGCGGAAGACACCGCCCTGAAAGCGGTCGAGCAGGGCTGGTCGCCCGATCTGGTGTTTTGCGATGGCGAAGGGGTGGGCATCGATGCGGCACGGGTGCTGGCGCGGCTGCACGACCTGCATCCTGCGCTGCCGGTGCTGATGGTGGCGCGGCATGCCTCGGTGCAGGCAGCCGTGCAGGCGCTGCAAAGCGGCGCGGCGGACTATCTGAACGCGCCCCTCGATCTCTCGCAGGCGCTGTCCAAGATTCGTCAGTTCGTGCCTTCGGCGACGTCGCTCACCCCGGCGAAAACCAAGGCCGCCGTGGCTTCAGCCCCGGTCGCAAGCCCGGCGCCGACCGCGGCCTCGACAAAGACAACATCGGCGCCCGGACCCGCCAGCGGCCTGATCGCCGAGTCTGCCGCGATGCAGCAGATTCTGACCATCGTCCGTCGCGCCGCGCAGACCGATGTCACCGTCATGCTGCTGGGGGAAAGCGGTGTGGGCAAGGAAGTCATGGCGCGCTATGTGCACGCGCAATCGCCGCGCTCGGCGGGACCGTTCATCGCGATCAACTGCGCCGCCATTCCTGAAACCCTGCTCGAAGCCACGCTGTTCGGCTTCGAGAAGGGCGCTTTTACCGGGGCAGGGCAGTCGGCGCCTGGCAAATTCGAGCAGGCGCAGGGCGGCACGCTGCTGCTCGACGAAGTGACGGAAATGGCCCCGGCGCTACAAGCCAAGCTGCTGCGCGTGCTGCAGGAGCGCGAAATCGAACGCTTGGGCGGGCGCAAACGCATCGCGCTCGACGTGCGACTGGTGGCCACCAGCAACCGCGATCTGCAGCAGGCCGTGCAGCAAGGCGTGCTGCGCGAAGATGTGTATTACCGGCTGAACGTGTTTCCGGTGCAGATTCCGCCGCTGCGCGAGCGCCGCGACGACATTCTGCCGTTGGCCAAGGCCATGCTGGTACGCCATGCGGCGCAGTTTGGCATGACGCCATCGCCCCGGCTCGATTCTTCAGCGCAGCAGGCCTTGCTGGCGCACAGCTGGCCCGGCAATGTGCGCGAGCTCGACAACGTGATGCAGCGCGCAACCATTCTGAGCCAGGGCGGGGTGATTTCAGCGGCCGATCTGCTGTTTCCGCCGCCCGCCGCCGAAAGCCTTCAGCGCGCTTCGGCGCCCGCTCAGCCTCAGCTTACGCCTTATCAACATCCACTTACGCCGCAGCCCTTTGCGGGCGATCTCGGCAGCGAGTTGGCGTTGAATGAACGCCAGCTCATCGCCGACGCGCTGCAGGACAGCCAGGGCTCGAAGCAGCGGGCCGCAGAGCGTTTGGGCATCAGCCCGCGAACCCTGCGCCACAAACTGCAAAAGCTGCGCGAAGCCGGGCTGGAACTGCCGGACCAGCCTGATGCACCCTGACGCGCCTTGAACCAGCCATAGCTGGAACGCGTTTTGCTTCAAAGGGGCAAAACACCGGTTTAATCCCGGTTGAATCGACGAAAAATTGCCGGAGGCCTCATGCAAATCGATCCCATGCAAAGCGTGCTTGCCCAAATGCGCAGCCTCACCGCGCAGGCGCAGGCGCGGCCCGCAGACGCGGTGGGCGGCAATGCGGCAGCGGCGCTGGGCGCCACCGCGGCCTCGCAACAATCCGACTTCGCCACCACGCTCAAGAGCGCCATCGACGGGGTGAGCGGCGAGTTGCAGCACGCCAACGCCCTGCAGCAACAGTTCGTATCGGGCACGGGCGATGTGAGTCTGAGCGATGTGATGCTCGCCTCGCAAAAGGCCAGCCTGTCGTTTCAGGCGGTGCTGCAGGTGCGCAACAAACTCGTGTCCGCCTATCAGGACATCATGAACATTCAGGCCTGATCGCCCTATCGCACCACGCCGTTTCCCTGAATGACATTTTTTTGACGCTCCTCTCCTGACGCCCCCTCATGGCCACGACCACCGCCGCTGCGCTGCAAGACCCCTTGGGCGCCTTCCGCCAGATGAATATGAACCAGCGCTTCACCTGGCTGGCGGGTCTGGCGGCGCTGATCGCGTTGGTTATCGTCACCCTGATGTGGACGAGCCGGCTCGACTATCAGGTGCTCTACACCAATCTTTCCGAGCGCGATGGCGGCGCGGTCATTGGCGAGTTGCAAAAGCTCAACATTCCCTACCGCATCACTGGCGGCGGCGCGGTGATCGAAGTGCCCTCGGCGCAGGTGTACGCCACCCGCATGAAACTCGCGGCCAACGGTCTGCCCAAAGGTGCGGGCGTGGGTTTCGAGGTGCTCGACCACGAGCCGATGGGCACCAGCCAGTTTGTCGAGCGCGTGAACTACCAGCGGGCGCTGGAGGGTTCGCTGGGGCGCACCATTGAATCGCTTTCGGCGGTGCAATCGGCCACGGTGCATCTGGCCATTCCCAAACCCTCCGTGTTCCTGAGCGAGGCCGAGAAGCCCTCAGCCTCGGTGCTGCTCAAGCTCTACCCGGGCCGGGTGCTCAGCGGTGCGCAGGTGGCGGGCATCGTGCATCTGGTGTCGTCCGCCGTGGCGGGGCTGGGGGATAAAAACGTCAGCGTGGTCGATCAGGACGGCAATCTGCTCACCTCCGGGCAGCGGGCCGACAGCGGCATACAGCCCGACCAGCTGATGTATCGCAACACCATCGAGCAGCAATATCGCAAGCAGATCGAAGCGCTGCTCGCGCCTCTGGTGGGCAACGAGGGGGTACGCGTGGCGGTGTCGGCCGACATCGATTTCGCCAAGACTGAATCCAGCTCGGTGGTTTACGGCCAGGGCCATTTGCTCAGCCAGCAGCAGCAAAGCACCAATTCCAGCGGCGGCGGCACGCTGCCCGCCGGCGTGCCCGGCGCACTGAGCAACCAGCCGCCGGGCGGGGTCACCGCTCCTTTTGTCATGGGCACGGCTTCCGCGCCGCTCACGCCCCAGCAACTCACCCAGATCACCCCCAGCCTCAAGACGCTGGCACCCACGGCGGCCAGCTCGTCGGCCACGAGCAATTACGACCTCGACAAAACGGTCAGCCATACCCAGCAGCCGGTCGGCTCGGTCAAGCGGTTGTCGGTTTCCGTACTGGTGAACGATCAGGCCAAGGGCGGTAAGCCCGTGCCGCTGAACGCGGCGCAGTTGGGGCAAATGAAGCAGCTGGTGGAAAACGCCATCGGTTTCGATGCCAAGCGCGGCGACACCGTGAGCATTGTCAACATGCCCTTCACTGCCGCGCAGAAAGAGGCCGAGAAGCAGTTGCCCTTGTGGCGCCAGGCTTGGGTCTGGGACGGCGTGCGGCAGGCCGCGCCCTACGTCATCGCCCTGATTCTCGGTTTGATGGCTTACCGCGCCATGCGCAAGGCGGCGAGCGGCGATGTCAAGGCCAAACGTCGCCAAGGCAAGGAAGCCGCCGAGGACGACGAGGCCGCGCGTGAAGAGACGCCGAGTGACGGCACGCAAAAGTCATCTGGCCCGGGTGCGGGCGCCGAAATGGCGGCGGGCGGTATGCCCGGTTCGCTGGCGCCAGACACGGTGCAATTGAGCAATACCCTGGAGACGGATGCGGCGATCTCGCGCGAACTGGTCAAGCAAGACCCGCGGCGGGCGGCGCAGGTGGTGAAGGAGTGGCTGTCCGATGGCCAGTGAACAAGCCGATTTCAGCGGACTCGACCGCGCGGCCGTGCTGCTGCTGAGTCTGGGAGAAGACCAGGCCGCGGAGATCATGCGCCATCTCGGGCCGCGCGAAGTGCAGCGTTTGGGCGTGGCCATGTCCAAACTCAACCGGGTGAGCGCCGACCAGGCGCATGCGGTCATGCGCGAATTCCGCGAAAAAATCGAGCAGCAGACGGCACTCGGTCTGGGCTCCAACGAATTTCTGCGCGGCGCGCTGACCAAGGCGCTGGGCGGCGAGCGCGCCAATTCGCTGATCGAGCGCATTCTGCACGGCGGCGAATCGAACGGGCTGGAGAACCTCAAGTGGCTGGAGCCGCGCGCCATTGCCGAGTTGATCAAGCTGGAGCATCCGCAAGTGGTGGCGCTGGTGCTGGCCAATATCGAGCCCGAGCAGGCCGGCGAGGTCTTGCACTTTCTCACCGAGCGCCAGGCCGGCGAAGCCATGCTGCGGCTGGCCGCGCTCGACGGCCTGCAGCCCAGCGCGCTGCGCGAGCTCAACGAAGTGCTCGAAGAGCAGCTCTCGGGCGATTCGCAGAGCGTGCAGGTCAGTTCCGTGGGCGGGCCGAAGGTCACCGCCGAGATTCTCAACCGGGTGGAAACCGCGCTGTCGTCGAGCATCATGGAGCATCTGCGCTCACAGGACGAAGAACTGGCGACCAAGGTGCAGGACCAGATGTTCGTGTTCGACGATCTGATCAATGTGGACGACCGCAGTCTGCAGACCATGATGCGCGAAATTTCGTCGGAAACGCTGATTCTGGCGCTCAAGGGCACCAACAACGCGCTCAAGGAGAAATTTCTCAGCAATATGTCCAAGCGCGCCTCTGAAATGCTGCGCGACGACATGGAGGCCAAGGGGCCGGTCAAGCTCTCCGAGGTGGAGGGGGCGCAGAAGGAAATTCTGCAGATCGCCTCGCGCCTGGAAGCGGCGGGCCAGATTCAGCTGGGCAGCGGCGGCGGCGAACAACTCGTCGGCTGATGCCTGGCAACCCGTAACTGGTTCTCATCGAAGCCATGAGCGGCATCATTCCCAAGGAAGACGCGCAGGCCGCACGGCGCTGGCAGCCGCCGGAAATGGACTCTGCGGCGCGCACCGCGGCGCAGACCCCGCTTCAGACCGCTGGCGGCCCGCCGACCGCGCAGCAGTTCGAGGCGGTGTACGCGCAGGCCGAGGCGCAGGGCCGCGAAGACGGCCGACAGGCGGGTCTAGAACAAGGCCATCGCGAAGGCTACGCCGCCGGACACGCCGAGGGCTTGGCCGCCGGGCGGGCGCAGGCGCAGCAGGAACGTGAGACGCTGCAGGCGCTGCTCTCCCGCGTCACCCAACCCGTGGCCGCGCTCGACGCCGAGGCCGAGACGGCGCTGGTCGCGCTGGCGCTGGAACTGGCGCGGCAGGTCATCCTGCATGAGCTGCGCACTCAGCCCGAAGCGTTGCTGCCCATTGTGCGCAAAGCCCTGGCGGCTTTTCCGGCGCAGGCCGGGGCGCCTTCGGTGCGGCTTCATCCCCTTGATCTGGACGTGTTGCGCAACGCCGCGCCCGATCTCGAAACCAGTGGCGTGACCCTGCTGGCGGACGACACTTTGCAGCGCGGCGATCTGATCGTGGCCGCTGCCGCGCCGGGGCAGACCGCCACGCCCGACCGCCGCTGGCGCACGCGCTCGCGCGAGGCAGTGAGCGAACTCGATCTGCGCGTGGAAGAGCGCTGGCGGCAGATCATGACCCGGCTGTTCGAGGAGGGTCTGCAATGAGGGGGCTGCAATGAGTCTGGCCCGGGTATCGCGCCATCTGCAGACTTTGCAACTTCGTCTGCAATCGGGCGGGCCTTTGCCTCTGGTCTATAGCGGCAGCCTGGTGCGGGTGCGGGGGCTTATTCTTGAAGCGCAGGGGCTGGAGGCGAGTCTGGGCGAGCGTTGTCGCATCAGCACCGAGCAGAACCGTGTCATCGACGCCGAAGTGGTGGGTTTCAACGGCGATCATGTGCAGCTCATGGCACTGGGCGAAGTGCAGGGCCTCACGCCGGGGGCACGGGTGCATCCCGTGCCGGGCGATATTCGCATTCCCGTCGGGCCCGAACTGCTCGGGCGCGTGCTCGACGGCAACGGCCGTCCGCTCGACGGCGACGGCGCGCTGCTGGCCTCACACTACACCACCTTGTCGACTCAGCAGATCAACCCGCTGGGCCGGGCGCTGGTGCGCCAGCCGCTCGACGTGGGCGTGCGCGCGATCAATGCGCTGTTCACCGTGGGCCGTGGCGCGCGTATGGGGTTGTTCGCGGGCAGCGGCGTGGGCAAGAGCGTGCTGCTGGGCATGATGGCGCGCAACACCAATGCCGACGTCATCGTGGTGGGTCTCATCGGCGAGCGGGGCCGCGAGGTCAAAGAGTTCATCGAAGACATTCTGGGCGTGGAAGGGCGCAGCAGGGCCGTCGTGGTGGCCGCCCCGGCCGACGCCCCGGCGCTGACCCGCATTCGCGGCGCGCGTCTGGCCACCGCGATGGCCGAGTATTACCGCGACCAGGGGCTGAACGTGCTGCTGCTGATGGATTCGGTCACCCGCTACGCCCTGGCGCTGCGCGAAGTGGCGCTGGCCGCAGGCGAGCCCCCGGCGGCGCGCGGTTTTCCGCCCTCGGTGTTCGCCAAGCTGCCGGCACTGGTGGAGCGCGCGGGCAACGGGCCGGAGGGCGGCGGCAGCATCACCGCGTTCTACACCGTGCTGATGGAAGGCGACGACCAGCAAGACCCGGTGGCCGACAATGTGCGCGCCATTCTCGACGGCCACATCGTGCTCAGTCGCCGTCTGGCCGAGCAGGGGCACTTTCCGGCCATCGACCTGCAGGCGTCGATCAGCCGCGTGATGCCGGCCATCGCCACCCCGCTGGAACTTCGGCGCATGCAGAAGCTCAAGGAAATGCAATCGCGCTACGCCAGCCAGCAAGACCTCATTGCCGTGGGCGCCTACACCCCGGGCGCCGACCTGCAACTCGACCAGGCGGTGCAGGCGCACGCCGGCATTCGCGAGTTTTTGATTCAGGACATGCACGCCGCTGTCGGCCTGACACAGAGCCGACAGGAACTGGCCGATCTGATGACGCCCTACCTTGTTTGAAATGTCGGGTTTTTGACGATTTCGACAGGGAAGTTTGGGCCTGCTGGGTGCAAGGTTTACACTTTGCCTGAATCAAATTCGCCCCCCCAACGCATGACCTACAACAATACCCTCAGCCCGCAACGGCTGGAGACCCTTCAGGCTTTGCATGCGCAAGCCGTAGAGGCCAGTCAGAATGCGGGTCAACTCGTGGGTAAACAGCAGGACATTCTTCGAACCGCGCAGGCGAAGCTTGCACAGCTTGAAAGTTATGCCGCGCAATATCGTGAACAGATCCAGACTCTGGGCACTGCCGGCACCGCCTGGAGTCAGGTGCGCGACCTGCGCGGTTTTGTCGATCGCATCGAATCGGCCATCACCGCGCAGAAAGTCGAACTCAACCGCCAGCAGCTCATCCTGACCGAACTCATGGGGCAATGGACGGCAGCGCGCCAGCGCGAAAAGGCGTTCGAGGTGCTGATCGACCAGCATCAGGCGCAAAAACGCCAGGGACAAAAGGCCAGCGCGCTGAAAAACCTGCAGGAATGGGCGGTACGGCGAGCGTCGCAATTCCTGCCCAGCTCGCAGCAGCGGTCTGATTTCTGAAGTCGCAAGATCAGTCAGGCTGCAGTCAGTCAGGCTGGCGCAGGTTTTGCTTAGAACGGGTATCTACTCGTTTGAGCCGCCATCATGCCGCTGATCGTTCCTGTCGTGTCCACTCCTGCTGCGCCACCTGCCGAATCGTCGTCGGCCGGGGCTGCAGCGTCTCAGAACGAGACCGGGCTAAGCTTTTCCGACGCGCTTTCGCGTGCGGGCAAGGCGGCACCTTCGTCGTCGGCGTCCGCAGATTCGGCAAAAGCGCAGAAACCGAGCGAGGCTTCATCTTCAGACGCAAAAGCGACAGCGCAGGCGCGGGGCAAGGCCGATTCGCCGCAGATGCAGTCATCAGCGCCATCACAAGATTCTGCAGCGGCGAATGCGAGCGCATCGGCGCTAGCCCCGCAGACCAGCGGGGCGCTCGAAGCGGCAATGGCGGCAGCGCAAAGCGGCAAAACCTTGCCGCTGGACGACCGCAAGACTGCGCCGAAGGATGCCAGCCCAGCAGCAGTACCTGGCCCCGTGCTCGCCGCCATGCTGCAGGCGCCGGTTGCCACCTCGGTTGCCGCGCCCATTGCCACCCCGACGGCCGAGACCCAAGACGCCAAAACTCTGCCGACCTCTGCACTGCTTGCCGAACCGCAGAATGACCCGCTGACAGACCGGCAGGCGAACTTCGGGCGCGCGGGAGCGCCAGCAGGCGTCACGACGGGCGGCACAACCAAAGCCGCCGAGAGCCTGCCCGCGTGGATGCAGAACCTGGCGGGCAGCGCTGCAGACGCCGCACAGCCCAGCCGATTCGCGGCCCTGCATCAGTCCCTCACCACGGCTTCAGACCTTTCGGCCCTGCAGACCGCACCGTCGAACCATGCCGACTCAACCCCGTTTGTTGTGTCGCCAAACCAGATTGGGCAGGCTTTGACTCTGGGTATGCCACAGGCCAACCAAGTATCGCAGACGGTCTGGGCGGCTACCGTGCCCGCCCATATGGGGTCGCCCGACTGGGGGCAGGCGATGAATCAGCAGGTCTTGCTGGCGGCACAGGGGCAGCAGAAATTCGCCACGCTTCATCTCAATCCGCCGCAACTCGGGCCGCTCGAAGTCCATCTGCAGATGCACGATGGCCAGATTCAGGCGCAGTTTGTCTCCGCGCATGCCGTGGTGCGGCAGGCGGTCGAGGCGGCGCTGCCGCAACTGCGCGATGTGTTTGCCGGGGCCGGGCTGTCGCTCGGCCAGACTTCCGTCGGCACCCAAGGCGGGCAGGGCGATCGCCAGCAGGCACGCTCGCAACGCGGCGCGTCGGGATCGAACGCGATTGCCGACATCGCCGCAGGCGGCGTGCCGGGCGCTTCTGCCGCGCAGGTCTTGCGCTGGCAGCAGGGACTGGTGAACACCTATGTGTGAGAACCTGGGAGTCTTTCATGCTGCGGTCGGTGTGCTGCACGAAGTCGCGCCCCTTCAAAAACCCCGCCCTTGTGTCGTTAAACCCTGCAGTGAAAACGCATTGATCGTCCTTCACGCGCAAAGGGTGCGCAGCGTGCGCGCCCCAATCAGCACATTGGGAGCGGGGTATGGCGGAACAAGAGGCCAAGGCCAAGGAAAAGGGCGGCGGCAAGACCAAGTTGATCATCATCATTCTGGTGGCGGTGATCGTGCTCATGGCCGGGGGCGGCGCGGCGGCATTTTTTCTGATGAAGCCCAAGGCGGCGCCCACCGCGGCCGAGCTGGCTGCGGAGGCTGCGGCCGAGAAGGCGAAGAACATGCGTTTCATCAGCATGGAGCCGTTTGTCACCAATCTGCAGAGTACCGACGGCACAGTGCATTACCTGCAGGTCAAGATCGATCTCAAGACTTACGATCCTTCGGTTGAAGGCAAGGTCAAGCTCATGACGCCCGAACTCCGCAACAACATTCTGCGCATCCTCGCGGCCCAGTCGATCGACAAGGTCGATTCGGTGGAAGGGCGCGATCACCTGCGCGAAGACATCCTGCATTCGGTGAACAAGGTGCTCGAAGGCGCGCCTGCGGTGGCCGCTGCAGGTGGGGAACATGGCGGCGGGGGCGGCGCGGCTGCCGCTGCGCATGGGCATGACGGGGCGCCGATCGACGGCGTGTTTTTTACCGCTTTCGTGGTGCAGTGAAATGAAACAGATTCCGCGCTCACTTTGCTCGCTGTCCCCTGAAGGGGATGCCCGTTGCTTCATAACGGCTGTGCGAAACTGACATGGTTCAAGACGTCCTCTCCCAAGACGAAGTCGACGCGCTGTTCGGCGGCATTTCGGGCGAAGAGCCGGTGGCCGAACCGGAGGCGGCGGATGAAGGGGGCGTGCGTCCTTACGACCTGGCCAGCCAGGACCGCATCGTGCGCGGGCGCATGCCCACGCTGGAGGTCATCAACGAGCGCTTCGCCCGGCTGTGGCGGGTGAGCCTGTTCAACTTTCTGCGGCGCGCCTCTGAAATCTCGGTGTCGTCGGTGAAGCTGACCAAGTACAACGAGTTCATTCGCGGCCTGGTCGTGCCCAGCAATCTCAATCTGGTGCAGATGAAACCTTTGCGCGGAACCGCGCTGCTCATCTTCGACCCGCGGCTGATTTTCAGCGTGATCGACAACTTTTTCGGGGGAGATGGCCGCTTTCACGCCCGCATCGAGGGCCGCGACTTCACCCCGCTGGAGCAGCGCATCATCAAGCGCATGCTCGACATGGTGTTCAAGGAATACAAAACCGCCTGGGCGCCCGTGCTGCCGCTGGAGCCCGAGCTCACGCGCTCCGAAGTCAACCCGCAGTTCGTCAACATCGCCACCCCGACCGAGGTGGTCATCGTCTCGACCTTCGATGTCGAGATCGAGGGCGGCGGCGGCAGCCTGCATGTGTGCATCCCGTACAGCATGGTCGAACCCATCCGCGACCAGCTCACCACCGGCATGACCACCGACCGCAGCGAAGTCGATCACCGCTGGGTCAAGGCCTTGCAGACTGAAATGCGCGAGGCCGAAGTGGAAATGCGCGTCGAACTGCTGCAGCGGCAAATTCTGGTGCGCGAACTGCTGAATCTGCGGGTCGGCGATGTCCTGCCGGTGGACATGCCCGAAACCGTGATTGCCCGCGTGGACGGCATTCCCGTGCTGCTGGGCGAGTATGGCCGGCACGAAGACAAGATGGCGCTCAAGATTCGCCAGCAGCTTTTCCCGGAGGTGCCCGAGAAGGCGCAACTCCTGGCGCACGGCGCGCACTGATTCCGATCCCTTATTCCGCAGGACATTCCATGGCAGAAGACATCCCCACCGACACCACAGCCGCCGACGATCTGGCGGACTGGGGCGAAGCCATGGCGGAGCAGGGCGTATCCGCCGAGCCTGCAGCCGCTGCGGCAGAGCCGCCCAAGGTGCAACCCGCCCCCTTCGCCGAACTTCGTGCCGACCAGGGCGGCGCAGCGCCCAACAACCAGCTCGATCTGGTGATGGACATCCCCGTCACGCTGTCGGTGGAACTGGGCCGCACCAAAATCCAGATTCGCGAACTGCTGCAACTGGCGCAAGGCTCAGTGGTCGATCTCGACCGGCTCGCCGGCGAACCGATGGATGTGCTGGTCAACGGCTTTCTCATCGCGCGCGGCGAAGTCGTGCTGGTGAATGACAAGTTCGGCATTCGCCTGACCGACATCGTCAGCCCGACCGAGCGCGCCCGGCGTCTGGCTTGAGGTGCTAGAAAAGCCGACGGCTCAAGCCAATTTGAACTGCAGCATACTTTCCTGCAAAGCCTGCGCCTGCGCATTCATCTCTTCTGCGGTGGCCGCGAGTTGTTCCGAAGCCGAGGCGTTCTGTTGAGTGACGGCTGAGAGCTGC
>NZ_NCKP01000029.1:35476-55893 GCF_002282795.1 Thiomonas sp. 13-64-67 | reverse complement strand
GATTGGCCGCCGCAATCGCTGCGCAGGCGCGTCTGGGCGGCTCGTTTCTTCGAAATCAGCGTTCCCGATGCGTTCGAAAAGCACTTTTTCAACGGCCTGTTAGACCCCGGGTCAAAATTGAATCGGCACGGTGGGTCAAAATTCCATCAGCACGAACACTGGGTTGTCATGTGCGAGGCCGCCCGCATCGCCAGCGAAGCCAGGGGCTACACGGTGCAGCCGGAAAACTTCAAGGGTGTGCGCCGGTTTGAAAACGAAGCCGAACGGCTTGCAGACATCGCGCAGGACGAACTGCACGCCAGTACGCCGCAGCTATGGGCCTGGTACATGAGCGCAGAACTGAGGGAGCGCAACCCCGGCATGGACTATGCCGCACAGGGGGCCGCCGAGGTGCAAATCTTGCGCACATTTGGGCGCATGCCGACACGCTGCCATTGCGCCAAATGCCGAGCGGGTTGCAGTGGCCGAAGGGCGAGCCGCTGCCGACAAATTGGCGCGAGGGGCTTTACATGACGAAGGCCGAGCTTCGCGCATGGGCCAGGGAACACGCGCCGGATTTGCTGGGCAGTGCCCTACTGGTCGAGCCGAAATCAGCGCCAGCCGCAGAGGCTGCAACGATTGCGGGGCCAGGCAAGATGGGCAACAGCACGAAGGGCAAGCGTGCGCAGCCACTATCCGCAGAGATTGAAACCGCCAAGCGCGAAGCGACGAACCCGGACGATGCGTATTCGGTTTATGCCGTGCTCCAGAGATGGGCCGATGAGCGTAAAGCGCCGTTTCTCGGCCTTGTTAAAGGCGTGGGATGCAAGTATCTAACGCCCGACGGTAAGTTTGAAATCTTCACGCCCGCCGCATTGCGCAAGCGCATGAACCGCGCCGCTAAAGCCCGCTAACGGACGCCAGCGCCCGCGAACGCCCGCAGCTATCGGACAACGGGAAAACGCCGCATAACTTGCGAAACCATCGCAACTCACCTCCAATGGAGGGGAACTGATGGATACGCAAAACATGCCGCCCGAACTTGCACGCATCGCGCAAGGCCGGGAGTTTCTGACAACGGGTGAATTTACCCGCGCCTTGAATCGTGCGCCGCAGACGGTGCGCAAAAATCTGTGCATCGCCGGGCATTGCTACGGGGTGAAGCCGCGCCATGTTGCAGGCCGCTTGCTTTGGCCGGTGAGCGATACGGCTGCACTGCTGGGGGGCTGACATGGAACGCATCCCCCAAATTGAGAAACCCGCCGTGCAGGGCGGGCAGTTCGCAGAGCAAGGCACGCTGTTTGAACCGCCACCATTCTCGCCTGAATGGCCGAGCAGCGCAACCAAAGAGGGCCAGCTACTCGCTGCGTTGCTCGACGGTGCAAGCCTCAACCATCCCGAATTTGGAAGCATCGCCCGGACATGGCGACTTGCCGCCTATGCCTACACGCTCAAGCGCAAAGGGTGGCACGTTCGCACCTTGACAGAGGACGGCAAGCCTTGGACTGGCAAAGCCTGCGGAATCGCCCGGTAAAGCCTGGAGCCTTCGGACATCAAGGCAGTGAAGGGGGCGCGCGCATGATGAACGGCCATGACAATATCGAACGCGCCCGCGCCGCCCTTCAAGCCATCCCGCCGGATTTGCCCCGCGAAGATTGGACACGCGCAGGCATGGCCGCCAAAGCCGCAGGGCTGGCGCTGGAGGACTTCACCGACTGGAGCAGCAGGGGCGACAACTTCGCCGGGCCGAAGGACTGCGCCAGCGTGTGGCAGAGCTTCAAAGGTGACGGCATCGGGCCGGGCACGCTGTTTCACCTTGCCTTTTCGCATGGGTGGAGAGACACAGCCCGGAAACAGCGCCAGCCGAGCCAAGCGACGCAGCGCAAGCCCAGCCAAAACAGCCCACATCGGGCACAGCCTGACGCCGCCGCCATCTGGGAGCAATGCGAACCCGCAAGCCCGCAGCAGGGCTACATCGTGGCGAAGCGTGGCAACCCTCAAGGCTTGCGCCAGGTGCCCGCGGGTTCATCCCTTCGCATCGCTGGGCATGACGTTACCGGCTGGCTTGTGTTGCCCTGCCGCACGCTGGCCGGTGAACTCCAGACGCTGCAATTCATCCCGCCGCCGGGTGCTGGTAAGAAACTGAACCTTGCTGGTGCGAGCTTTGGCGACGGCCTGCACATCGTGGGCAGTCTGACAGACGCCGCGCAGTGCTTCATCGTGGAAGGCATCGGCCAAGCGTGGGCATGCTGGCAGGCAACCGGGCAGCCCGCCGCCGTGTGCTTTGGTGCGGGCCGTATGAGTGCCGTGGTGAACGCCATCAAGGCGCATGCGTCAACCTTACCGCTGGTGCTGGTGCCCGATACCGGCAAGGAAGCGCAGGCCGAGGCCATCGCCCGCGAACATGGGTGCCAAGTGGTGCGCATGCCAGCCGACAAGCCCGCGAACTATGACGCGAACGACTACGTCGCCGAGTACGGGGCCGATGCGCTGGACGTGCTGCTATCGAGTCCAGCCGAACCCGAACGCCGGTACAAGCTGCGCACGGCTGCGGAAATCGCCACGCTGCCGCCCGTTCGCTGGCTGGTGCGGGGTGTGCTGCCCGCCGAGGGACTGGCCGCGCTGTTCGGTGCATCGGGTTCGGGCAAGACGTTTCTCGCCTTGGACATGGCCGCCGCGATTGCCGAGGGCCGCCGCTGGTTCGGGTATCGGACGTATGCTGCGCCTGTGGTGTATGTCGGACTTGAAGGTGAGGCCGGGTTATCGCAGCGCGTGCAGGCATGGCACAAACACCATAGGGCACCTCGAATTACCCGGTTTGTGAGCTGACATCGCCCTGATGACGCCGCAATCGAGCCCAGTTCCGGGGCCTGCGAAGGGCAGCGCGAGGATCTTTGTGCCCTCTGGCGCCTGGATTCGGTCGATTTCGACCGGTCCAAGCCCATTTCGGGCGCTAGAAGGGCTGCAGACCGACCTCCATCAGCGTGCACAGACGCCGCAGGTTGTAGGCCGCCGCCTTCCAGTGCAGATGCAGCGTCGCGCGGTCCAGGCCGATCGAGCGCAGCGCCTTGCCGCCCATCTGCTCCAGGCTGGCGTAGATGGGATCCGCGCGGGCCCGGGTCTTGGCAATGCGCCGATTGCGTCGCTCCTGGCAGTCCGACAGCGGCTTGCCAGCCTGCCCCTTGCGCTGGATATGCAGGCGCCAGCCCTGGGCCGTCAGGCGCTGCTCGCGCTCACCGTCGACGTAGCCCTTGTCGGCCCAGACATCGCGGCTGGTGTTGCCAGCATTGAGCACGCCCTCGAAGTGCAAGGTGTCGTGCTCGCTGGCCGTGCTCACCTGCACGCGGTGAATCCGCTTGTGTCGCTTATCCACGCTCGTGGACAACTTGTAGCCGAAGTCGCTCTTGCCGTGCTTCTTGGTCCAGCGCGCCTGCACGTCCTTCAGCCGACGCTTCGAAGGCGACCACTCGGCCGGCAGGGCATCGTGCTGCACGATCTCCTTCTCGTCACGCGTGAGCTTTTGCTTGGGCGCCGGCACGATGCTCGCGTCGATCATCTGCCCGCCCCGCGCGATGTAGCCTTGGCGGTCGAGCTGCCGGTTCACCGCTTCGAAGATCTTCTCGGTGGCCCCTGCCTTGATCAGCCTCTCCTTGAAAGCCCAGAGGGTCGTGCGGTCGGGTGCGTGCGAACTCTGCCGCAGCCCCACGAAGCGCTGGAAGCTCAGCCTGTCCAGAAGCTGGAATTCCATCTGCTCGTCGCTGAGGTTGTAGATCTGCTGGATCACCAGAACCCGGACCATCAACTCGGTCGGAAACGGCGGCCGTCCGCCGCGCTCGCGGCCAGGCCGGGGCGCCGCCTCGTCGATCTGCGCGGCCAGCGCCGCAAAGTCCACGTGCGCGGCCAGCTTGGCCAGCGCGTCACCGATCTTGTCCAGCTTCGTCTCACGCTCTTGCCCCGCGAACAGACTGACCTTGATCATCTCCACTTCCTCATGTCCCCGACACAGGCAACATCATGCCAGTGTCCGGGCGGTTTTTCGAGGTGCCCCATAGAAGGCCACTGCCCGAGCAACTGCGCTTTGTGGTGTCGCAGCCGTTCAACCTGCCCACAGCCGACGACGTGGCAGAGCTTGCGCAGGCTTGCCGGGCTGCTGGTGCTGGCGACGGGCTGTTGATTCTCGACACATTGAACCGCGCCGCGCTGGGTTTAGACGAAAACGCAGTCGAGGACATGGGCGCAATCATTGAAGCCGCCGCCGATTTGCAGCGCCGCATCGGGGGGACGGTGTTAGCAGTTCACCACAGCGGCAAAGACTTGACGCGGGGCATGCGGGGACATTCCAGCCTGCACGCTGCCCTAGATGCGGCAATCGAGGTGCGCCGCGATGGTGACGCCAGGGAGTGGCGCATTGCCAAAAGCAAGGACGGAGCCGACGCCGAGGGCATCGCGTTTCGCCTGGAGGTGGAAACGCTGGGCATCGAGGATGACGGCACGCCCTATTCATCCTGCGTGGTGGTGGAGGAACGCCCCAGCGAGCAGGACAACGCGCCAGCAAAGGCTTTTCTGGAGGCGCAAACCATGCGGCAAGTGCTGACGCTGTTGCATGAGACTTTCCAAGCTGGCGACTATCTCAGCCCCAGCGCAACCGCGCCAGTGGGCACGCCGTGGGCAGTCTTGCGCCACATGGAAGGTTTCCCCGCCAGGATGCGCAAACCCGAACTCACGGGCCTGTTTCGCGCCATGCAAAAGGCCGGGCACATTCGCCGGGAGGGATACACCAAGCCGAACCGACACCCCGGTGAGAGGTGGGCTATCACAGCCGCCGGGTACGCCTTCGCCGGGATTGCAGCGCCAGCCGAGCAGGAGCCTAAAACCGAAATTGCGCCGACCGCGCCGACATGCCATGTTTCAGAAGTTGACGCACCAGACGCAGGCGCGTCAAGCGCCCTGCGTCGACATACAGGGGGTTATAGGGGGAGGTTGACGCAGCGCACGCAAGGCGAAGCGACGGCTGACAACCCACTTCCTGGAGCAACACAAACCGCGCCGACTGCCGAGGTTGGCGCAGAGGAGGTGCAGCTATGAACGCCGCCCGAACCTTCGCCCTGCTGGTGCTTTGTTTGCTGCCGCCCGCAACGATTGCAGCCCTGGTGCTGTACGCCCTGAACCCCGCAACCCGCGCCCAAGGAGGCCGCCCATGATTGACGCATTGATAGGTGGAACGCTGCACGCCGCCGCCGAACAGAAAACCGGCCAAGCTGGCAAGCCGTTTGTGGTGTGCAAGGTTCGCACGCCGATGCAAAGCGGTGAAGCCTTGTTCGTGAACGTGATTTGCTTCGACAAAGCCGCATGCGCCGCGCTGCTGGCGCTTCACGCGGGCGAGCCGGCGCACCTTGCCGGAACGCTCACGCCGAAGGTGTGGACGCCGCCACAAGGCGAGCCGCGCCCGGTGCTCGACATGCAGGCCCATGCGGTGCTGACTGCCTACGCGGTGCAGCGCCAGCGCAAGGCAGCCGCAGACGCCCTATGACACCCGTTATCCACCCGGCACAGCCGCGCCGCAACACTGAAAGGACTACGCCATAACGCCCACCCCACCCAAAACCCGCCGCCAATTCGAAGCGGACGCACAAAAAGCGCACTTCGCACGAATCAGGCATGTGTCGAAAACCTGCAACGACGATTTGGCGCTGCGCGCGAAGCTGCTTGCTCGGTGCGCCGAGCTATACCGCGAGGATTTGGCACGCGCAGAGGCCGACTATCGCAAACAGCAGCGCGCGCTGGAGCAGCGATGAACAACGGCAAGGTACGGTAAGGGTGCCGACTATCTTGGATTTGGCAGAGCGCCTGCGCCAGATAGACAGCGCAGCACGCGAGGCCGACGCTTTGGAATCGCGCCTAATCGAAGCTGGGGTTTCGCCTGAGCAGGCCGAGCGCGCAGCGGAGAAGGCTTTCCGCTCAGGGCTGCTTTGCATGGCGCGAACCCGCAAGGGCACGCCCTGCCTGTGCATTGGCGACGGACGCGGAGGACGGTGCAAATTCCACGGCGGAGCCTCTACCGGGCCGCGCACCCCCGAAGGGAAACGCCGCGCACTTGCCCCCTGGAGCGATACCGGCTGACGCGAACGTAACCCGCCAAATGCGACACATACGCGCATGCGGCATGGGGTGCGCTGAACATTGCCCGGCTAGTCCGGGTTTTTTTGCGCCTGTGGTGCGCGGAAAAACCAACCCCATAAGCGGGAACCGAACAATTCCGCCGCAGTGGCGTGCAGGCCAGCCATTCCCGCGCAAACCCTACACAGCCCCTACATGAACGCCGGGCAACAAAAAGCCCAGCGGGTGAGGCTGGGCTAAGTGCTTGATTTATTTGGGGTGGCTGATGGGACTCGAACCCACGACGACAGGAATCACAATCCTGGACTCTACCAACTGAGCTACAGCCACCACAGAAAAACGAACATTCTATACGAAAGTCTTGGCCTTTTCGAAGGCCTGCAGTCGCGGTAATCAGCCAGCGGCTGCGGGTTCAGCCTTGGGTTTGTAGAGAATTTCCACCCCGAAACGCTTCTTCAAGGCTTCGATGTAAGCGTTCATCACGCCCTGGGTGAGCGCCTGTTGCTCGGCGTTGGCGGCTGCGCTGATCAGTTGTGCGGGCGCCTGGCCCTCGATCACCTTGTCGAGTTGCAGCACGGCATAGCCTTGCGCGCCGAGATCAACACCGGCGGTGGCGGGCAACTTGCTGGCGCTCAGCCCGAATGCCTTTGAAACGATGAGCGGCGAAACACCAGGGGTTGGTTGGGTCAGGTTGATCGTCTGTGGCGCGCCAAAAGTGAGGGTGGCGGGCGACTTCAGCGCCTGCTCGCCCGCTTTGCGAGCGAGTTCGGCCGCTTTCTGATCGACCAACATCTGCCGCGCCTGGGTCTGCACTTGCGCCAAAGGCAGGGTCTGCGCCGGGCTGAACGACAGCACGCGAGCAGAAGCCCAGACGTTGGGCGCAATCTGGATGGCCTGCAGATTGTGTTTGTTGCGCAAGCTGGATTCGGCAAACAGCGCGTCGAGGAACGCTTTGCTCGACAGCGGACTGATTGTTCCTGGCACTGCGGGCTGCGGCGTGCGGGTAACGTTACTGGCGGATTGCACCTTCAGATGCAGCTTGTCTTCGACGGCCTGAAAGCTGTCCGGATGCTCGAACACCGCATTGGTGAAGGTTTCCACGTCGGCCGACATCTGTTTCTGCGCGGCCTCTTGTTGCAACTGTTTTTCGATGCCGGCCTTGACGGCATCGAAGGGCTGCTGTGCGCCCGGCTTGATGCCGGTGAGCTCGATGATGTGATAGCCGAACTGGGTCTTGATCGGCCCGACGATTTCGCCGATTTTCTGCATGCCAAATACCGCATCGGCAAAGGGCTTGACCATCGCATCGGCGGTGAAATAGCCCAGATCACCGCCCTTCTCGGCAGAGCCCGGGTCTTGCGAATCCTTGCGCGCCAGCGCGGCAAATTCAGCGGGGTTGGCCTTCACCTGCTTGGCGATGGCTTCGGCACGGGCCTTGGCTTGTTCTTGTTGCGCCGCTGTGGCATCGGCAGGAACCGCGATCAGGATGTGGCTGGCGCGGCGTTCGGCCGGTGTCGAAAATTTGGATAGATTGGCATCGTAAAAAGCCTTAGCCTGCTCGGCGGTGACTTTGATGCCCGCGGCCACTTCAGCGGCGCTCAGAACCACATACTGAATGTCGGCTGACTCGGGTTTCTGGAAACGGGCGGTGTTGTTCTTGTAGAAGGTCTCGACCTCTTGCGGGGTCACTTGCACCTGTGCGGTGTAGTCTGCCGGCTTGAACAGGGCCAGACGCACTTCGCGCTGTTGCGCAGCCGCTTTGGCGGCGGCTGTGGCCAGAGCCTGGCTGTCGATCACCGATCCGGCCAAGCCACCGAGCACCTGTTGCAGGATGAGCTGCTCGCGCACCTGCGCTTCGAATTGCGCGGTGTTCATACCCTGTGCGGCGATCAGGCTGCGATAGGCCTGCACATCGAAACTGCCATCGGGCTTGCGCAACGCGGCGATTTGCGGAATCTGCAAAATGGCCTGTTGCACCTGAGCGTCGGTCACTTCGAGATGTTCGCGCCGGGCTTCGAGTTGCAGCAAAGTCTGGCGAATCATGCCGTCGAGCGTGCGCAGCTTTTGCTCGGGCGTGTCGAGCTGCTTGATGTCCACCGCACTGCCGAGCATGCTTTGCAGGCGTGCGATCTCGTCGCGGTTGGCAGCGTCGAGCTGCTGCATGCTGATGGTCTGACCGCCCACCTTCGCCGCCGCATCAGCGCTCCCCTCAAAGCTGGAGTAGCCCTGAATTCCAAACAGCACGAAAGACGGAAAGATCAACACGAACAGCACGATTTGCATCAGCTTGCTGTGTTTGCGTATGGATTCGAGCATGGTGGCGCGGGCTTGGAGAGGGGTGCAATGCGGGAACCTGCCCACATTGTTTGCGGTCGTTCAAGGCCGCCAGAAAGTGCGACGAGACAACCGCGAAAATCAGAATGAACTCGGACGATGCAACAACCGATGGTGGGTGCTGAGGGGTTCGAACCCCCGACCTACGCCTTGTAAGGGCGCCGCTCTACCAACTGAGCTAAGCACCCGGTTATTGCCTGAAGCGGCAGCAGCAGCGTTGGGATCGCGCCGCGCTGCTGCCGGAACAAATTACTTGATGGCGTCTTTGAGACCCTTGCCCGGACGGAACTTCGGAATCTTGGCGGCCTTGATCTTGATGGCGGCGCCGGTACGCGGATTGCGGCCGGTGCGCGCAGCGCGCTTGGTCACGGCGAAGGTGCCGAAGCCGATCAGCGACACGCTGTCGCCCTTTTTCAAGGTGCGGCGCACGGCATCGATCAGCGCGTCAAGCGCACGGCCTGCTTGAGCCTTGTTGAGATCGGCGTTGTTGGCCATGTGTTCAATCAGTTCTGCCTTGTTCACTTGTGTCCCTCTTCAGTCTGGATCGGTCTGGATAAAACGCAAAGCCCGCGCCCTGCACGTGCGCGGCGGTGATCGGGCGATTAGAGCCGGGGGCATTCGCTCGTGTCAATGCGGCGTGTCATCGGTCGTGTTGCCTGCGCAAGACCGCGTATTCTAGCCATGAGTCAAACGCATTCGGCCACCGCCCGGCCCAGATCGGCCGTGGTCGCGGTTCCGCCGAGATCGGGGGTGCGCGGTGCGCCGCTCTCAGGCGCGAGCACGGTTTCTATGGCCCGCAATATCGCGTCGTGCGCTTCGCGGTGGCCCAGGAAGTCAAGCATCAGCGCTGCGCTCCAGATTTGGGCGATGGGATTGGCAATGCCTTTTCCTGCGATATCTGGGGCGGAACCATGCACCGGCTCGAACAATGAAGGAAAGCGCCGCTCCGGGTTGAGATTGGCCGAGGGCGCAATGCCGATGGTGCCGCAGCACGCGGGGCCGAGATCGGAGAGGATGTCGCCGAACAGATTGCTCGCCACCACCACATCAAACGTGTGAGGACGTTGCACGAAATGCGCGGTGAGAATGTCGATGTGAAACTGATCGCGCATCACATCGGGATAGTCGACAGATATCGCCTGCACCCGCTCGTCCCAGTAGGGCATGGTGATGGAAATGCCGTTGGATTTGGTGGCGGAGGTGAGGTGTTTGCGCGGACGGCTGCGTGCCAGCTCGAAGGCGTAGCGCAGCACGCGGTCCACGCCGATGCGGCTCATCACCGTTTCCTGGATGACCACTTCGCGCTCGGTGCCGGCGAACATGCGCCCGCCGATGCTGGAGTATTCGCCCTCGGTGTTTTCGCGCACGATCAGCATGTCGATCTCGCCGGGCGCGTAGGCGCTGCCGTCTCGCTTGATCAGCGGCGCATGCACGCCGGGCATCAACTTTGCCGGACGCAGATTGACATACTGATCGAACTCACGCCGGAATTGCAGCAACGATCCCCACAGTGAGACGTGATCGGGCACGGTCTGCGGCCAGCCGACGGCGCCAAACAAAATCGCGTCATGGCCGCCGATCTGCTCCTTCCAGTTCGCGGGCAGCATCGCGCCATGTCGCAGGTAATAGTCGCATGAGGCGAAGTCGAAATGATCGAGTTGCAGGGCGATGCCAAAACGGCGGGCCGCCGCGTCGAGCACCCGCAGGCCTTCGGGCACAACCTCTTGCCCGATGCCGTCACCGGCCAGAACGGCGATGCGCAGCGGCGAGGCCGATGGGCTTGCATTCATGGGATCTCCTGAAAATTTGTTCAACGCTGGATCAACACCGTCGTCGGCCTACGGGTCACGGCGATGACACCGGCGGCCACCAGCGCCATGCCCACCCAGGTCGTCGGGCCGAGCGTTTCGTGGAACAAGGCCCAGCCCATCAAGGCAGTGACGGGCGGCACCCAGTAGATCAGACTGGTCACCTGCACCGCCGCGCCGCGCTGAATGAGCAGATAGAGCAAGGCCCCTGCCCCGACCGTCAGCGCCAGCACCGACCAAGCCAGGGCCCCGATGAGCTGCCCGTTCCACACCACGGGCTCCGTCTCCAGCAGCGCAAACGGCGCAGTGATGATCATGGCCGCCAGAAGTTGAATGCTCAACGCGCCCCAGACCGAGGCCGGACGAACAAAGCGCTTTTGCCACAGCGTTCCGGCGGTGATGCTGAACAGTGCGAGCAGTGACAGCAGCAGGTTGTGGGCGCTCAGTTGTCCACCGTCGAACTTATGCAGGACCACCAGCGCCAAGCCGCCAAAGCCCAGCAGCAGGCCCAGCCATTGGCGAGCATGAATGCGCTGGCCTGCGGCCGAGACCAGCACCGCCGTGAGCAAGGGCTGCAGGCCCACGATCAACGCCACCGTTCCGGCCGGAATGCCCTGCTTGACCGCCGCCCACACCCCGCCCAGATAGCCCGCCTGCAACAAGGCGCCCACCACGGCGAGATGCAGCAATTGTTTGCCGCCGCGCGGCCATGACGTGCGCAGCCATGCGGCCAGCGGCAACAGCACCAAAAGCGAAAAGGCATAGCGCAGGCTGAGAAATTTCAGCGGCGGGGCGTAGGGCATGCCATAGCGGGCGACGATGAAGCCGGTGCTCCAGATCAGCACGAACACCCAGGGCATGACACGACGCAGCACGGCAGGTGTGCCAACCTGTGCGGCACTCACGTCAATTTCATCCCCGCCAGCGCAATGCGGAAGTAATACTGCATGGACCAAAGCGTGAGCACTGCCGCCGCCCAGATCAGCCACTGGCCGATCAGCACCGTATTCACCATGCCGAACAGGGTTCCGCCGAACAGCAAAAAGGGGATGGCCACCATTTGCACAGCCGTCTTGACCTTGCCGACATAGCTCACCGCCACCCGACGCGACTGACCAATTTGCGCCATCCATTCGCGCAGCGCGGAGATGGCGATTTCACGGCCGATGATGATGAGCGTCACCAGGGCATCGACGCGCCCGAGCTGCAGCAGGATGAGCAGGGCTGCAGATACCATCAGCTTGTCGGCCACCGGGTCGAGAAAGGCGCCGAATGCGGAGGTCTGGTTCCATTTACGCGCCAAATAGCCGTCGAGCCAGTCGGTGATGGCGCTGAGAATGAACAAAATGGTCGCGGCGAGGTTGCGCTCGGGCAGAGTCATCCAGTCGGTTGGCAGGAAATACACCCCGACGACCAGCGGAATGGCCGCCACGCGCGCCCAGGTGAGCAGCGTCGGCAGATTGAGCGCACGCAAAGACATGGAAGTGGAGAATGCGAAGTTCGGAAAATGGCTGCGTCGATGAGCGGCATGATAGGGTGAATGCCCTGGCTCATCCTTGCCGCGACAGGAAACTGACTTCATGAACTCCAACTGGTTCGCTGCCCATGTCGATCTTCTGCTCTACATCTACGGCGGTATTGCCATCGCGCTGGTCATCTGGACGTTGTGGCGGGTACGGCGTCGCAAGCGCACCGCCAAGCCCCCATCAGACTGAATGAATGGGCGACACCGGCGCCTCCACCCAGGCGATCAACCCCCCGCCGTCACGCTGCTGCAGTCCAACCGCCCAGCCGTGTTGCTGCGCCAATTGCCTGGCGATGGCCAGACCCAGGCCGGAGCCGTGCCCCGGCGTGCGGGCAGAATCGAGCCGGGTGAAGGGCGCAAATACCGCGTCGAGCTGATCGGCGGGAATGCCGGGGCCGCGGTCAAGCACGGCAATACGCACCCGGCCGGATGAACTGCCCGGCCCCGCCTGCAAGGTGATGGGGCCTGCGGCGTAGTGCACCGCGTTGGTCAGAAAATTGTCCACCACGCGCTGCAAGGCGGCGGCATCCACCCACGCGTGCAGATCGTCCGGGCATTGCACGCCGAGGGTTGCACCGCGTGATGTCGCCCATTCATCGTGCATCTGCAATCGTTCTTGCAACCAGGGCTTCAAGACGAGGTCTTCTGCGGCTTGCGCTCGCAGGCCGCGAGCGAGGGCAAGCACCTCGCCGATCAGCCGGTCCATCGCCAGAACATCGCGCTCGATCTGGTCGAGCCGTTCGGGAGTGGGCGCCATGCGTTGCAGTTCCAGCGCCAGGCGGATGCGCGCCAGGGGCGAGCGCAGATCGTGCGATACGCCGACAAGCAGCGTCGTGCGCGCCTGCAGCAAGGCGTCGATACGTTCGGCCATTTGATTGAAATGCGCCGCAAGGTTGGCGATTTCACGCGGCCCCGACTGCGACAAACGCTGCGGGGTATCGCCGCGCGCCAGCCCGGCTGCGGCCTGCTCCATGGACACCAGCGGCCGCGAAATGCGCCGCGCCCACCACAAGGCCAGCAGAAACGACAGCGGCAAGGTCAGGGCGAGACCGATCAACAGGGCTCGGATGGGTTGCGTCTGGATGCGGCTGGTATCGAACCCCACGCCGATGTCGCGCCCGCCTGCGGGAATGCTGGTCCAGAGCCAGATGTGTCCCTGCGCGTCGGTCTGCCGACGGAAATACACCGCATGCCCGGTGCGTTGCTGCAGCGACTGTTCAACAAAGCCGATGTAAAGCCCATGCGTCATGCCGTTGTCGGCAGGCGGCTGCATATCGGGCAACAGGCTGAGACGATAGCGGTTGTGCAGCTCTTGCTGAAACGCCGGGCGGGTTTGCGGAGGCAGTTCTGCCCAGGTTTGCGCGGACAGCACCATGAGGCCCGCGAGATCGTCTGCCGAGCGCTGCGCCATGGGCTTGAGCACGAACAGCAGCGCGACCCCGGCAAATGCCAGCTCCAGGAGCAACACCAGTACCAGCATCGCCCGCAACGTCTGCTGCCGCAGCGTGCGCTTGTGCGATCCGGTTTCGCTCAGTCCTGCAGTGGGCTGCATGAAGCGAGGTCAGGCGCCTACGCCTGACGGATTGAACAGGTAACCCTGCCCCCGGATGGTGCGAACGTAAACGGGATGGGCCGGATCATCTTCGATCTTGCGACGCAGGCGAGCAACGCGCACGTCGATGCTGCGATCGAAGGCATCGCGCTCATAGCCTTTGAGCCAGTCGATGAGTTGATCGCGGCTGAGCACGCGGTTGGGATGCGCGACCATGGCCTGCAACAAGGTGAACTCGGCCACGCTCAATCCCACATCCTGCCCGTCACGCAGCAAGCGAAACGCCGCGGCATCGAGCAAGAAGGGGCCGAACCGCACCGCCTGTTCTGCCGGTTTGGACGCGGGCGGCAAATCCCCCGCAGAGGTCGGCTGCGCCCGGCGCAACAAGGCGCGCAGACGGGCCAGCAGCTCGCGGGGGCTGAAAGGTTTGGGCAGATAGTCATCGGCACCGACCTCCAGCCCGATCACCCGGTCAATCTCTTCGCCGCGCGCCGAAAGCATGAGGATGGGCAGATCACTGCTGCGCCGCAGTTCACGCGCCAGCGCCAGCCCGTCCTCGCCGGGCAGCATCAAGTCGAGGATGACGGCGTGCGGCATTTGCTGCGCCAGACAGGCGCGCATGGCGTCGCCATGAGCAGCCAGATCGACCACAAAGCCATTACCGGTGAGGTAATCACGCAGCATGGCGCGCAATTCCGGGTCGTCATCGACCACCAGAACGCGCTGACTGGGAGCAGGTGAATTCATGGCCCGAAGTCTAGGACTTCCAAGGGGCTGGCGGCGTTTGCCGACATGGAGTGAAACAAAGTGATACGCAAGGGAATACAACGCCTCGTGCAAGACATCCAGGCGCAACCTCGCCATCGAAACATGTCCCCCATCGATCACAACCACTGCCTTGTCCGTACCGCCATGCACGCTTTCGCTCATTCTTGCCTCCGCCTGACCGTCGGTCTCGGTCTGAGCCTCGCGGGTTTGGCGACGGCTCAGGCGCAGCAGAAGCCTCTGAGCGCGGGAGCCTTGTTCGATGCCACACGCCAGGTCGCCGCTGATCAGGCGCGGCAAGCCGAAGCTGGTGCGGCAGCCCAGGCGGGCAAATCGCTGCACAGCCCGGTTGCTGGAGCACCTACGGGTTTGTCGGCCCTGCAAGCACCGCATGGGAACGAGGCCCCTTTCGGCACGGGCTATGAGCGCCGCATGGAGCGTGCGGCAGCCATGGCCGGGCTGGCCGTCGGCTCTCCCGCAAGACCTGCGGCGGCTGGCGCTGCTGCGGGTGGCGGCGCCGGAGCCGGTGGCGGGGCTCATGCGGGCGGACAAGGCAGTGGGCGTGGTCGACGCTGATTCACGTTTTTCAACTTCAAGGAGTTCATCATGAAACAACGCACTTCTCTTCGTCTTCTGGCCGCTGCCGTGGCCATGGGGGCTGCAGGTTCCGTTTTTGCCGCCGGTATGGGGGGTGGCGGTATGAGTGGCGGTATGAGCGGTGGCATGGGTGCCGGAGCCGCAGCGGGCGCCGGAACCGGCCAGATGCAGCAACACCAGTACCAGCATCGCAACATGAATCAGAACAGCGGCACGGCACAGGGCGCTGGTCAGGGCCAGAAGCTGCAGCAGAGCGACCAGCAGCGCATCCAGGATCCGTCCCTGCAACCGGCCCCTGCCACCCCTGTCACCACGACGAACTAACCCTCGGAGAACCCAAACATGCAACGCCGAACTTTTCTCAACACCACCCTCGGCGCTGCGGTGCTGGCTCTCACCGGCTGCGGCGGTGGCGATTCCACCGTCGCCGCAACACCAGCAAGCACCGACGCGACCTCCGCCACGGCCATCGCCGCGCTCAGCACGCAGCTCGACGCCCTCCCCCCCTCGGATCTTTCGGCCACCGAAGCCAGCGCACTGGTGTTCATGCGCGAAGAAGAAAAACTCGCGCGGGACGTCTATCAACTGCTCTACACGCAGTGGGGACAGAAGGTGTTCAGCAATATTGCGGCCAGCGAGCAGCAGCACATGGACGCCGTGGCGCTACTGCTGACGCGCTACAACCTGCCCGATCCTGCAGCCGCAACCGCACCCGGCGTGTTCCAGGATCCGCACGTGCAGGAGTTGTTCAACGCCCTGATGGCGCAAGGCCAGACTTCACAGATCGCCGCGCTCACCGTAGGGGCGACGATCGAAGACCTGGATATTCTGGACCTGCAGACGCGCATCGCCGCCACCGACAACGCCGACATCGCCCTGGTGTTCAACGAATTGATGAAGGGTTCGCGCAACCACATGCGTGCCTTCATCTCGCAACTGACCAAGCAAGGCGTGACCTACACGCCGCAGTACATCACACAGGCCGAGTTTGACGCCATCGTCAACAGCCCGACCGAAACCGGCGCGATTTGATTCCCCCCGACAAAGACTTCGAACCGATGAAAACCCCCACCTACTTTTCCAAAGCCATTCTCGCCCTGGGCGGCGCGCTGATGGTCACCGCGGCCTTTGCTGGCAATGGCCGCAGCGGCGGCGATAGCACCCGCACCCTCGACAACACTGAGGCCGCCAGCATCGTGTTCATGCGTGAAGAAGAAAAACTCGCCCGCGATGTCTATCAACTGCTCTACACCCAGTGGGGACGGCCCATTTTCAACAACATCGCGGCCAGCGAGCAGCAGCACATGGACGCCGTGGGCACTCTGATCACCCGCTATAAATTGCCCGACCCCGCCTCGCATACCGGCACGGGGGTGTTCGTCGATCCCGAGCTGCAGACCCTGTTCAACGCCCTGATGAGCCATGGGCAGACCTCGCTGAATGCAGCGCTGCAGGTTGGCGCCGCCATCGAGGATCTGGATATCAAAGACCTCAACGAGCGTATCGCGCAGACCGACAATCCAGACGTCAAGCTGGTTTACATGAATCTACTGAAGGGATCGCGCAATCATCTGCGCTCCTTCGTCTCGCAGTTGACCGCGGCAGGCGTCAGCTACACACCGCAGTACATCACGCAAGCCGAGTTTGACGCCATCATCAACAGCCCGAAGGAGACCGGCCGGGTCTGACCCGAGTCGCCTTCCCCGACAAAGCACACTGGGTGTCATCAGCATCGACCTGGGTGTGCTTTTCTGCGATGTGCGATGTTAGTATTCACTTACTTACTTTAATTCTGCGCTCAAATTGAATACTCGTCCCCCGCATCTGCCTGCCGAAGAACGCCGCGAGGCCACGGTCGAATCCGTCATCGAACTGGCCGCGCAACGTAATCCGAGCGACATCACGACCAGCGCCATCGCCCAGCACATGGGGCTAACGCAGGGCGCGCTGTTCCGTCACTTCCCCACCAAAGACGCCATCTGGGAAGCGGTGATGCAATGGGTCGCCACGCGGCTGATGGCCCGGGTCGATCGCGCCATCGCCAGCCACGACAGCGCGCTCGATGCGCTGGAGGCAGTATTTCTCACGCATGCCGCCTTCGTGGCCGAGCACCCGGGCGTGCCGCGCATGTTGTTCGGTGAACTCCAGCGCGCCGAAGACACGGCGGCAAAACGCGCGGCCCGCACGCTGCTGGCCGCCTATGGCAAGCGCGTACGCCAACTCATCGTCAAAGGACAACAGCGCGGCGAATTGAGCCAGGACATCGAGCCCGACGCGGCCGCCGCCATGTTCGTCGGGGCCATACAAGGTTTGGTGATGCAGACCCTGCTGTCTGGCGAACCACAACACATCCGCAGCGCAGCGCCCGGTGCGTTTGCGCTGTATCGCCGCTGTATCGGGAGCACAAAATGAATTTTTCCGTCCTCAATCGCCGCACCCTGCTGTTGCTGACGGTGCTGATTCCTCTCGTCTTGCTGCTGGGCTATGTGGCGCTGCGCACCGGCCCGCTGGCAGCGGTGCCCGTTACCGTGACCACGGTTGAAAGCCATGCGATCAACCCGGCGCTGTTCGGCATCGGCACGGTGCAGGCCCGGTATGCCACCCTGGTCGGCCCGACCGTGGCCGGACGGGTCAAAAGTCTTGATGTCCATGTCGGCGACCGGGTACGTGCCGGCCAGGTGCTCGGCGAAATGGACCCGGTGGATCTGGACGAGCGCATCCGCTCGCAACGGGCGGCCTTGCTGAGCACCCAGGCGCAGTTGCGCCAGGCGCAGACCCAGCGCGATTTCGCCCGGACGCAGGCGACACGCTATGCCCAGTTGCTTGCCGCGCACGGCACCACCGAGGAACTGCTCGCCACCCGCCAGCAGGAGCGGCAGTCGGCCGAAGCCGCGCTGCAAGCGGCGCACGATGCTGTCGAGCGCGCCCGCGCCGACCTCGCCGCGCTGCAGGCCCAGCGCAGCAACCTCAAGCTGGTTGCGCCCACTGCCGGCTTGGTCACCGCGCGCGACGCCGACCCCGGATCGACGGTCGTCGCCGGCGCCCCGGTGGTCGAACTGATCGCGCCCGATAGCCTGTGGATCGACACCCGCTTCGACCAGCTCACGGCCACCGGCCTGGCCGCCGATCTGCCGGCGCGCATCGTGCTGCGTTCGCGCTCGGACCAGACTCTGGCCGGGCGGGTGCTGCGGGTCGATCCCGTGGCCGACGCGGTGACCGAGGAGACCCTGGCCAAGATTGCGTTCACCCCCTTGCCGCAGCCGCTGCCGCCGATCGGCGAGCTGGCCGATGTCACTGTCGCCCTGCCCGCATTACCGGCGCGTCCGACCGTGCCCAACGCCAGTCTGCAGCGCGTGGACGACCAGCTCGGCGTGTGGCGCGTCGAAGGCGACAAGCTGCAATTCGCCCGCGTCAAGGTGCTGGGCCGCGACCTGGACGGCCGCGTTCAGATCGAGGGCCTGAAGACCGGCGAGCGCGTGGTGGTCTACAGCCAGCGCACACTCAGCGCGCGCAGCCACATCAGCATCGTCGACCACATTCCCGGAGTGTCGCCATGATCAGCCTGGCCGGACGCGACATTCTGCATGCCTGGGGCAAGTTCGTGTTCACCGGCATCGGCCTGGGCCTGTTGATCGGCGTCACCCTGGTCATGGCCGGGGTGTACCGCGGCATGATCGACGATGCCATGGTGCTGCTCGACAACAGCGGCGCCGATCTGTGGGTGGTGCAGAAAGACACGCAGGGGCCTTACGCCGAATCGTCCAGTCTGTATGACGACACCTGGCGCGGCATCGCCGCCATGCCCGGCGTGGCCAGCGCCAACAACATCACCTACCTCACCATGCAGGTGCGCGCTGCGAATCACGGCGAGCCGCGCGATGTGCGCGCCATGGTGGTGGGCATCGCCCCCGACGGCCCCGGCAGCGCGGGCTGGCCGCCGTATCTGGTGGCCGGACGGCAGATCACCCGCAGCCATTACGAGGCGGTGGCCGACATCGCCAGCGGCTTCAAACTGGGCGACACCCTGCAGATCCGCCGCAATCGCTACACCGTGGTCGGGCTGACGCGGCGCATGGTCTCTTCCAACGGCGATCCGATGGTGTTCATTCCGCTCAAGGACGCGCAGCAGGCGCAGTTCCTGAAGGACAACGAGGCCATCCTGCAGCAGCGCCGCCGTACCGCCGAGAACCCGGCGTTCAACCGCCCCGGTGTGCCCGGGCTGCTTGACGCCATCATCGCCTCGCAGAGCACCAATAACTATGTCAATGCCGTGCTGGTGCGCATCAAGCCCGGCTACACCGCCGACGAAGTGGCCGCGCCCATCCGGCGCTGGAAGCGCCTGACCGTGTTCACCCGCGCGCAGATGCAGGACATTCTGGTCAACAAGCTCATCGCCACGGCGGCCAAGCAGATCGGCATGTTCATGGTGATCCTGGCCATCGTCAGCGCCGCCATCGTCGCCTTCATCATCTACACCCTGACCATGGACAAGATCCGCGAAATCGCGGTGCTCAAGCTCATCGGCACGCGCAACCGCACCATCGCCGCGATGATCATGCAGCAGGCGCTGGCGCTGGGACCTTCGCCGCGCCGCTGTTTCCCAAGTTCGTGCTGCTCATGCCGGGCGACTCCATCGCCGGGTTCTTCGCGGTGATGGTGATTTGCGCGCTGGCCAGCGTGGTGGCCATCCGCATGGCGCTCAAGGTCGATCCGGCCGAAGCGATCGGAGGCTGAAATGAGTGAAGGCATCCGCATCGAAGGCCTGAAAAAGCGCTACGGCAGCGGCGACACCGCGGTGAACGCGCTCAAGGGTGTGACCATGCAGGTCGCGCCGGGTGAAGTGGTCGGGCTGGTCGGCCCCTCGGGCTCGGGCAAGAGCACCTTGCTGAAGTGTCTAGGCGCGGTGATCGAGCCGACCGCCGGGCGCATGACCCTGGGCAACGAGGTGATCTACGACGACGGCTGGAAAATTCGCGACCTGCGCGCCCTGCGCCGCGACAAGATCGGCTTCGTGTTCCAGGCGCCGTATCTCATTCCCTTCCTCGACGTCACCGACAACGTCGCGCTGCTGCCCATGCTCGCTGGCGAACCCAACGGCAAAGCGCGCCAGCGTGCGCTGGAACTGCTCACCGCGCTCGACGTGCAGCACCGTGCCAAGGCCATGCCCTCGCAGCTCTCAGGCGGCGAGCAGCAGCGCGTGGCCATCGCCCGCGGCCTGGTCAACCGTCCGCCGGTGATCCTCGCCGATGAGCCCACTGCGCCGCTCGACAGCGTGCGCGCGCTGGCGGTGATCCGCATCCTGGGCGACATGGCCAAGCGCTACCAGACCGCCATCATCGTCGTCACCCACGACGAAAAGATCATCCCCACCTTCAAGCGCATCTATCACATCCGCGACGGCGTGACCCACGAGGAAGCCGGCGAAGGACGGGGCTTCGACTGAACCGCACTGGAAGGAGTCCTCATGTTGAAAAGCCTGCCCGCAGATGTGCGCCCCTACCGCCGCACGCCCGAGTTCACCGAATCCACGATACCCAAGGGCCTGCTCAAGGAACACACCACCAAACCTGGCGTCTGGGGCGTGATCCACGTCACCCAGGGCTTGCTGGAATACCGCATTCTCGCAACCGTGCCCGAACGACATCTGCTCACGCCCGACAAACCCGGCATCGTCGAGCCGACCGTACCGCATGAGGTGGCCCCCATCGGCCCGGTGCGCTTTTATGTCGAGTTTCATGCC
>NZ_NCKP01000029.1:0-35470 GCF_002282795.1 Thiomonas sp. 13-64-67 | reverse complement strand
TGCGCCGCTGGGCCGGATTTCAAAACGCCGCCCGCTCCACAGGCCATGTCGTACACCACCGGTAAGCCGCCCGCCCGCACGGCTTCGACGCCCGGCGAACTGGGTGGCGCGCAGCAGTTCATCGCGGGTCAAACCGTGGCCGCAATGTGGTGGAAGGCATTTGCTTCACCCAAGCTCGACGCCCTGGTCGTGCAGTCTCTGCAGCACAGCCCGACCATCGCCGCGGCGCAGTCCACGCTGCGACAGGCGCGCGAAACCTATGCCGCGCAAAGCGGCTCCACCCTTTATCCACAGGTCAGCGCCACGCTCGGCGCGCAGACCTTGCAAAACAACAGCGCGGCCATGGGACTACCCGGCGGGGAGCGGCGCTACGACTTGTACAACGCGGGGGTTGGCGTGAGCTACGCCTTTGATCTTTCCGGCGGCAACCGTCGCGCGCTCGAAGCACTGGCGGTACAGACCGAATGGCGGCGTTACCAGCTCGATTCTGCGCAACTCAGTCTGGCTGGAGCCGTGGTCGCCACGGCCGTGAAGCAGGCACTGCTAGCCGCTCAGATCGACGCACTGCAGCAAATTCTGGCAGCGCAGCAGGAGCAGCTTGAAATCACTCGCGCGCGCGAACGTCTCGGCGTGGCCACGGCCTCTGACATCGCCACGCTGCAAACCCAGATGGAACAAACCCGCGCCAGCATGGCCACGCTGCGCAACAGCGCTGACCAGGCGGTCCATCTGCTGGCCGTGCTCAGCGGGCAAGAACCCGGCACGGCGAAGAATCCGCGCTTCACCTTGGACGACTTCACCCTACCCGGCGATTTGCCGCTGAGTTTGCCGTCTGAGCTAGTGCGTCAGCGGCCCGACATCCTCGCGGCCGAAGCCTTGCTGCACACCGCCAGCGCGCAGATCGGCGTGACGGTGTCCAAACAATACCCGCAGCTCACTCTGAGTGCGAACCTGGGCAGCCAGGCGCTGACCGCGGCCAGTCTGTTCGGCAGTGGTTCATTGATCTGGGGAGTGGCCGGGCAGTTGGCCCAGCCTTTGTTCAAACCCGGGCTGAAGGCCGAGGCACACGCCGCAGAAGCCGGCTTTGATGCCGCGGCCGGCAACTACCGCGAAACTGTGTTGCAAGGCTTGCGGCAAGTGGCTGATGTGCTGCGCTCGCTGGAACACGACGCCCAAGCCTTGCAGGCACAGAGCGCAGCCGTTGCCTCGGCGCAAACTTCGCTGCAACTGGTGGAGCAGCAATACGCGCTGGGCACAGCCAGCGCGCTGCAACTACTCACCGCGCAGCAGCAGCGACAACAGACCCGCATCGGTCTGATCGCCGCGCAGGCTGCGCGCCTGAACGATACCGCCCTGCTCTATCAGGCGCTGGGCGGCGGACTGCAGCCACAGACGCAGGCGCTGGTGCAAACGCCAACCCATGCGCCTGCGCCTGCCGCATCGTCTGCTGGGCTTACTTCTTCCCCGGTTTGATGTCGGCGAAGTACATCGCCACTTCGTCGATATCGTTGTTGCTCAAGGGCTTGGCCATCGGCCCCATGACATCATTGGGACGCTTGCCGTCGCGGAACTCCCTGAGGGTCTGAACCAGATAGTCTTTGTTCTGGCCCGCCAGGTTGGGATAGGTCGGCAGGATGGCATGACCATCAACGCCGTGGCAGGCAAAGCACACGCCGAATTTGGCGCTGATCGCGGCCGACGGTGCGGCCTGGGCCATGCCGACGGTGAACAAGACGCCCGCGACGGTCAGGGAGAGAGATTTCAAAAGAGTCATGATGGAGAGTTCCAAATTCAGGGGCGCACATCAAAGGATGTTGCGCACATAGGCCCACACGCCAATGGCGAAGAATGAGGCCATCCAGGTCCAGTTGATCCAGACCGCCACATCGCCCAGACGGGATACGGTGCGATCCGCGGTGTAAAGCCCTTTGACCTTGCCGGCTTTCCACAGCATGGTGGTATAGAACGCCACGAGAGAGCCGCCCACCGCGACAAAAGTGGCGAAGAACCAGACCACTGCGCCCCACTCGTAGTGCGGTTTCGAGGCGAGGTCGTAGTGGAATGGAGCCAGATACGCCACGCGCAGCGCCTCGCGGTCCACCGAGACGACCAGAGCCATCAAGGCGTAGAACGCCATGGCTGAATACGCCTGCAGGGCGGATCCCCCCACGGGCACTTGCCGCGCGTAAAGCACCACGCCGACGATCAGCAGCAGGGTGAGCCAGAACAGCGGCTGGGTGAACACCTGCATGTAGGCAGGCAGCCCCCAGGCCCAGAGCAGGCCGGTGATGAGTTGCAGCGCCACACCCCAGTAAGCGGTCTTCACGCCGATACGGTGCGCCAGGTCCAGATAGTCACTGGGAAAGTCGTCTCGGGCGCGGAAATAGCGTGCGTAGCCCAGCAGAAACACCCCGGTCATGGTCAGCGACATGACGATGAAGAACGCGAAGCGCGGCAGCTCGAAGGCGTGAATGCCCATGCCGTTCATCACCGGCACGCCTTGCGGGGCGTACCACTGCATCCACTTCTGCGGAAACAGCCCCTGATACGACAGCACATGCATGATGAAGCCGTCGAAAATCAGCAGGGAGAGCGCGCCGGTGGCCCACCACACGGTGGTGTCCAGGGCTTGGGCGGCATGCGACACGTCGTGGTTCTTGAAATAGAACACGAACCACATGGTGTAGCCGATCCCCAGGGTGAAGATGAAAAAGATCACCCAGAATGCCGACAGCACATTGCTGGTGTACCAGGACGGGTCATAAATCGTCTGGGTGAACAGCAGCGGCGCCACACCCAGCACGATGGCCATCGACACGGCGATCTTGGCCACCCCGGTCATCGCCACCGACAGCCGCGCCCAGGCGGGCTGCTGGCGGCGCATGAAAGCGATGATGGCCAGCAGTCCCGAGCCGAGAGACAGATTGACGAAGGCGATGTGAAACGACCAGGTCAGCACATTGAGATACTGGAAAATCCACGCAGGCGCTGGCAGACCAGCCGGGTCCTGCAAGGCGTGCAGCATGGCGGAAACGGATGCGTTATCCATGATGTCAGTCCTTTGCTTGGGTAGGTTGCTGATCAGCGGCCTGCGCCACCGCGGTGCGCAGCGGCGCCGCAACGGGCGCACGAGCGATCAGACGACCCTCGGCGTCCACCGTGCCGGCATTGACGGCAGCCAGGAAGGTGGCGAGGGCCTTTTGCTCGTCGCCGGGCAGATCGATCTTGGGCATGTAAGGCACCGTGCCATGAGCGAGCGGCCCGGCAAGGAAGCCCTGGATCATCGCCACGTCCGTCGTGCCGTGCAGCAGCTTGGGCAACGGGCGCAGCGGTCCGTCCTTGTTGATCGAGTGGCAGTTGGCGCAGGACATCACCGCCAGCAATCGCCCAGCCTCCATCTGGTTCTGCGGTGTGATCACCCTCAGATCGGCCGGCACGAACGCTGCCGCCTTGAGCAGACCCTCTTTGGCGATGATGGGCACTTCGTCCTTGATGCCCAGGCCCGGCACGTCGCGCCCGATGGTCTGGTTGGAGTACATATATTGCCCCACCACCCAGGGTTTGCGCAGGGTTTCGCGGGTGCGTTCTTCTGGCCAGATTCCCGCGACCAGCAGGATGACCACCATGGCTGCAGCCAAGGGCACGCGCACCGCTTGCGGCTTGAGATAGATCCAGAGCAGATAGGCGCCAATCAGCAGCGACGTGACCATCAGCGGCACGAAGGTGGTGACGCGGACATCGACATAACCAAACCAATGCGGCATCCGGTCCTTGAGGATGACCAGCGCATTGGGCGGCAGCGTGGCGACGTACCACATGAATGACAGCGCCCCGCCGACCAGACCGGTGAGACCGAGTCTGGCTACGGTCTGCCCCACGTCTCGCCGCAGCGGATCCCCTTTGGGGATGGCGGCGACGATGATGCTACCCACCACTGCGGCCGAGGTGAGCATCAGGAAGCCCCGATCGGCAAGCTGCGCGGCAAAGTTCAGGTTGTAGAACGCATCGAACACCGAGCCGGTGAGATACCAGCGGTCGCTGCCCGGCCACATCATGAACGACAGGATGCCGATGATCAGCACCAGCGTGGCCACAGAACTCACCACGAATGTCCAGGTGATTTTCAGGTGCGTTTTCGGATCGATCTTGCCGATGGTGTAGACCAGCGCGTAAACCCCGATCACCTCCACGGTGAAAAACACCCACTCGGTGGCCCAGGCCCAGACGAAATTGTGGATCAGCGCGGAAATGCCGCGCGGGCTGGCAACCGTGGTGGAATACCAGATGCCCGGACCGGTGACCGAGCCCCAGATGTACGAAAACACCAGCAGAAACATGCCGTACTTCTTGATGTACTGCATGATTTCCGGCTTGTTCTCACGCACCGACCGGCTCTCCAGCAGGGCAAACAACACAGCGGCGCCAACCGAGGTGTTGGACGCCAGCACATGAATCGTGCCGATGATGCCCATCACCCAGGCCGTGCCAATTTGGGGCACGTACCACGTCGGGTAAATGCCAAGCAACTCAGACATACAAACTCCTTCAAGCAATGTGTCGACGGTGGATCACGGTCTTGACGCCGCTGGCCGTCAGGTTTCTATCCGTACATCAGTATTCGCTGATATAGATCAGGGAACAAGATGACAAAACGCCGCTGGGAAAACCCTGAATGCCCGGCCGAAATGACCCCGATTGGCGCCGCCGCTAATCCACACGCGACGGTTCACCGCACCGGAGTTCAGGCTTCAGCAACGCACCCTTCTGATGCAGGCAGGGCGAAGCCTAGACGGGTTGCGTGCCGTAGCGGCGGCAGCACAAAACGGGCGCTTGATCTATATCAATTCGGAATTCGGGGTGGGGGGAATTTCAACCGCAACAGATATTCCCAAGGCGCTTTTACCGTATCGATGAACAAACCTGCGGCCCTTTGCCGCACAACTCCGGTTTTTGTGTGAGATCAACAGACAATCTGATACATCTGATTACATTCATGTTTACGTGCTGCCTTTTGCAGCAACAGACCCATAGGAGATTGCCATGCTGACTTCCACCCAACAACGCTTCAAGCGCAGCGCCGCCGCGTTCTTTCTCTGTTCCTTACTCGGCTTCGTCGCCCCGATGCAGTCCGTCCGAGCCGAACGCCCCGCCTATGACCTGGGCGAGCCGGTCATCGCGCTGGTTCCCATCATCAAACAGCACGAAAAAGCGCTCAAGCTCGATGCCGCCCAGCAAGAGCAGTTTGCCCAATGGCTCAAGACCGCACCCGCCAAACGCCAGGCCGCTGAAGACAAGCTGGCCAACACCCGCCTGCAACTGCGCGCTGCGCTGTTGGATGGCATGGGCGACACCCCCGAGCGTCAAGCCCTGATCGAAGAGATCGGCAAGCAGGAAGCCGCGCTGGTCGCCATGCGCGCGGGCTGCGTAGACAGGATGCGCACTCTGCTGAACCCCGAGCAGTTCAAGGAAGTCGTCGCGTTATACAAGGCCTCGCTGCACAAAACGCACGCGACCAAGTCAGCAGCCCGATAAGTCACGATGCGCTCACTTTTTTAGTGCAGCGCCTTGTAAAGCAGGTGGGCGAGTTCGCGGGAGATGCCGTCCACCGTCATCAGGTCGTCTTCGCTGGCGGCCTCGACGCCGCGAATGCCGCCAAACCGAGCCAGCAGCTTGGCGCGGCGCTTGGGGCCGATGCCGGGAATGTCTTCGAGCCGCGAACCGCCCGTGCGCACCTTGGCGCGCGCCGCTCGCATGCCGGTGATGGCAAAGCGGTGCGCCTCGTCGCGGATTTGCGCCACCAGCATGAGGGCGGCGCTATCGGCCGGTAGCGTCAGCTTGGGGCGGCCGTCGGCAAACACCAGTTCCTCCAGACCGACCTTGCGGCCCTCGCCTTTTTCCACGCCAACGATCACGCCGAGATCCAGACCGAGCTCGGTGAACACCTCGCGCGCCATGCTCACCTGCCCGCGACCGCCATCGACCAGCACCAGATCGGGCAGGCGTGCATCGCCAGGCGCTTCGCCGTCGGCAGCAAGCGCCCCCTGGGCCTGCGCCTCGGCAACGCGCTTGTAACGTCGGGTGAGCACCTGGCGCATCGCGGCGTAGTCGTCGCCCGGCGTGATGTCGTTGATGCGAAACCGCCGGTATTGCGACGGCTGCATCGCGTGTTCGGCGTACACCACGCAAGACGCCTGCGTGGCCTCGCCCGCGGTATGGCTGATGTCGAAGCATTCCGCGCGCAAGCCTTCGGCCTGTTCGGCGTCCAGGCCAAGCGCCTGCGCCAAGGCAAATGTGCGCTCGCGCTGCGAGCCTTCTTCCGCGAGCAAGCGTGTCAGCGCGATCTGCGCGCCTTTTTGTGCCATCTCCAGCCAGTCGCGCCGCTGACCGCGCGGCTGCGTAACCTGCTGCATGCGATGCCCAGCGTGTTCGCCCAGGGCATCGAGCAATTCCGGCTCGACGGGCAAGTCGCACACCAGAACCGGCGGCGGCGCCATCTGCAGGTAATGCTGCGCGACAAAAGCCTGCAGCACCCGCTGCGCGGCCTGGCCGGGAGCGCCCTGTTCGGGGGCGACGCCATCCGCCAGGTCGTCGCCCAACTCCAACGCCGCCTGAACCTGGCTGGGGAAGTAGGCCCGGTCGCCCAGATGCCGACCGCCGCGCACCATGGCGAGGTTGACACAGGCCCGACCTCCCCTGAGCGCCACGGCCAGAATGTCCACATCTTCGGCGCTGCCCACTTCCATGCTTTGCTGCTGCAGTACGCCTGAAAGCGCGGCGATCTGGTCGCGCAGCACAGCAGCCTCCTCGAAACGCAGCGCGTCGGAGAGCGACTGCATCTGCAACTGCAGATCGCCCATCACCACCCCGTGATCGCCGCGCAAAAAGCGCACCGCGTGCTGCACGTCGCGCGCATAGTCCGCCGCGCTGATCTTGCCCACGCAGGGCGCCGTGCAGCGGTGAATCTGGTGCAGCAGGCAGGGCCGACTGCGGTTGGAAAACACCGTGTCCTCGCAAGTGCGCAACTGAAACACCTTTTGCAGCACCGCGATGCTTTCCTTCACCGACCAGGCGTTTGGATAGGGGCCGAAATACTGCTGCTTGCGGTCGGTCGCACCGCGGTAATACGCCACGCGCGGGTACTCGTGCGCCGTGGTGATCTGCAAATACGGATAAGACTTGTCGTCGCGGAACAGAATGTTGTAGCGCGGATGCTGCGTCTTGATCAGGTTGTTTTCGAGCAGCAGCGCCTCGGCCTCGGTGCGGGTGACCGTGGTGTCGAGCCGATGGATGCGCGACACCATCAGCCCGATGCGCGTGCCGCCATGATCTTTCTGGAAGTAGCTCGACACGCGCTTGCGCAGATCGCGCGCCTTGCCCACGTAGAGCAAACTGCCATCGGCCGCGAAGTAGCGATAAACGCCGGGCAGATGCGGCAACGCCGCGACCTGCGCCAGCAGCGCCGCGCTGTGCTCCGGTTGGGGAGGATCGGATGCCATGAGTCTCAGTTCACAAGGTGCAAGGCCTGCTCGAACACCGCGCGAAACATCGAGGCGGTCAAGCGGCCGGTGTTCTGGTTGTAGCGGCTGCAGTGGTAGCTGTCGATCAGCATATAGTCGCCCAAGCGATGCTCTGCGGCATGGGCGAAGCGGGCCGAGGAGGCTTTCTGCCCCAGCGCCATGAGCACCGCGTCGTGCGCTACCTTGCCCAGAGCGACGATCACCCGCAGATTCGTCATGGCCGTGATCTCTGCGGCGATGAATCGATTGCAGGTGCGAATCTCCGCGGGCAATGGCTTGTTTTCAGGCGGCAGACATTTCACCGCGTTGCTGATGCGACAGCCGTGCAGTTGCAGGCCGTCGTCGGCCCGCAGCGTCGAGGGATGATCGCCGATCCGCACGGGTACAGGCCGCGAGGCCAGACCCAGTTCGGTGAGCGTGCCGAACAGCAGCGGCCCGGCACCATCTCCCGTGAACGGGCGCCCCGAGGCATTGGCCCCCTTCAGGCCTGGCGCCAGGCCCGCGATGAGCAGCGGCGCATCCAGCGGCCCCAAAGGCGGCACCGGCAGGCAGGCAAAATCGGGATGATCTTGTTTGACTTGGTGTAAAAAGGCCGCTAGTCGTGGGCACAGACGACAATGCGGATCATAAAAAAGTGAGCTCGAAAGCGGTGCGTCGTCACCTTGCATATTCATGAAAGTCCAACATCGGTGGGATTTGTTTTGCCATGTCGTCGATAACCTCGGCGATATCGGCGTGACTTGGCGACTTGCTCGGCAACTCGCCGCGGAGCACCAGCAACAGGTGCGATTATTCCTGGACGACTTCAGGGCGTTCGCCCATATTGCGCCGCAGGTTCAGCTCCGTGCTGCGGAGCAGAATCTGGCCGGGGTGCAGATTGTGCCTTGGGCCCGGCAGGCCCAGGCCACGCCGGGCGATGTGGTCGTCGAAATGTTCGGCTGTCACCTCAGCGACGCCTTCATTGCGCAGATCGGCAAGGCCTCGCCCCAGCCCGTCTGGCTGAACCTCGAACACCTCAGCGCAGAAAAGTGGGTCGATTTGCATCACCTCAAGCCTTCGCCGCAAAGCGGCGGGCTGATGAAGTATTTCTACTACCCCGGCTTCACCGACAAATCCGGCGGTCTGCTGCGCGAATCCAACCTGATCGCGCAGCGCGACAACTGGCAGATGCAGCCCTCGGCCAAACGCATCGCCCTGCGCGCCCTCGGCCTGCCGCCCCCGCCCGATCATGCGCTCACCGTGCTGTTGTTCAGCTATGCCCGCCAGCGGCTCGATGGCTGGCTGCACACCATGGCCGCTTCCGAGCGTCCGGTCGCGCTCTGGGTCTGTCCCGGCCCGGTGATGACGGCCATCAACACCTGGCTGGACATGACGCTGCAAACCGGCCAGATCACCTCGCGCGGCAGCCTGAGCATCTACGCCCTGCCGTACATCCCGCAGCAACGCTTCGACGAACTGCTCTGGGCGGCCGACGTTTGCATCGTGCGGGGAGAAGATTCCTTCGTCCGCGCGCAATGGGCAGCCAAGCCCTTCGTCTGGCACATCTACCCACAGGAAGACAGCGCCCACGACCGCAAGCTGGATGCCTTCCTCGATCTCTACCTCAATGAAGCCGACAGCGAACTGCGCGACACCGTGGTGCATTTCTGGACCGCCTGGAACCGGGGCCTCGACCTGGCGCCCGCCTGGATGGAGTTTGTGAGCAGCCTGCCCGCCTTGCAGCGCCATGCGCTCAAGTGGTCGCGCAGCCTGCAAACCCAAACCGATCTGGCCAGTCAACTGGTCGATGAAGTGCAGCAACTCGCCAGCAATCGCCCCTCCCTTGCACCCGCCCGGTAAAATGCAGGTTTATCTGAAACTCCACAGGCTGTTCAATGAAGATCGCACAAGAAATCCGCGCCGGTAATGTCATCATGGTTGGCGACAACCCCATGGTGGTGCAAAAGACCGAATACAGCCGCGGTGGCCGCAATGCCGCCACGGTGAAAATGAAACTCAAGAACCTGCTCACCAGCGGCGGCACCGAAGTGGTTTACAAGGCCGACGACAAGATCGACGCGGTCACGCTGGAACGCAAAGAGTGCACATACTCTTACTTCGCCGACCCGATGTACGTGTTCATGGACGCCGACTACAACCAATACGAAGTCGAAAAAGACAATATGGGCGACAGCCTGAACTACCTCGAAGACGGCATGTCCGTCGAAGTGGTGTTCTACGACGGCAAGGCCATCTCGGTTGAAATGCCCACGACCGTGGTGCGCGAGATCATCTACACCGAACCCGCCATCAAGGGCGACACTTCCGGCAAGGTGCTCAAGCCCGCCAAACTCGCCACCGGCTATGAAGTGCCCGTCCCCATTTTTGTCGCCACCGGCGACAAGATCGAGATCGACACCCGCACCGGCGAATACCGCAGCCGCGTCTGACGCCAGATCGAGCCGATCGGCTCACATTGACAAAGCCGCCCGAGGGCGGCTTTGTTGTTTCAATTCAGCCCTGATTTACGAAGAGAACCGCTGGCACCAGCCGTTCGGAAAGATGGTTCCCGCAACCAGTCGGCAAGACCCGCTGGCCGTGGCCGATGAGCCCGGAATGAAGTAGGCGCAGTTGCTGCACTGCTGGCCGCTGTGCGGCATGTCCTGATACTGCACAGCTGCTTTGCTCAGCATGCCGTCGTCGGCCTGTGCCGGCACGATGGCCGCAGCACCGACCACCGCGAGCAGCAGGCCGCCTCGGCGCAACAGACTGCGCCGCTGGGGGTTGGTCAGGGGAAATGACGATTTCGGGTTATGCATGAGTGATCTCCTTTGACACGATACTGAAGCGGAGGCCCGCGAGCCTCCGCAAAACCAGATGCCAATGCGCCTTATTGGTGGTCGACGTGAGGCTCCATCGGCGCCAGAATCGCCAACAACTGGTTCTGCAGCCCCAGGGGCACGTTATTGCTGTCCATGGACTTCTGCAGATCTTCGACCAGGGCATTGAAATCGGCCGTTCTCAGATTCATGCCTTTGTGCGCCTGCCGCATATTCAGCCCGGTGTACTTGCACGGGCCGCCGGTGGCTTCGCACACCTGATTGACCAGTTCCATCTGCAGATGCGGAATATTGGTCTTGGCGAAGAAATGGTTGATGCGATTGTCGGCGGCAACGTTGACGATCATGTCGTGCACGACCTTGGTGATGGCCGGTTTGCCGCCGAGCTGTTCATATAGCGTCTGACCCGAGGTCATCTGAGCATGCGCCAGCGCCGGAAATGCCAGCGCGCAGGTCAGGGCGACGCCGCCGAGATGGCGCGCCAGCGGGAGGGATTGCAGTTTCATGGATGTTTCTCCTGAAAGGGTTAGAAATCAGAACGTGCCGTTGAGCGAGAGGTAGAAGCCTTTGTTGCTAGCCTGGAACGGCAAGGGGCCGAGATCGGCATAAGCGGCGGTCAACGACAGGCTCTTGTTCGGGAAGTAGGCGATGAACACGTCTTTCATCGTGCCGGGCGAACCGATGGCCGTGGCGCTGGAATTGATCGGGTACTTCATGTTGTCGGGTTGCTGTCGGAACTCGCCACCCACGGCCACATCCGGGCGCAAGAACACCGCCGCCGAGCCCTCGAGCTCGGCGTGGTAGCTGTTGTCGCTCTTGGTTCCCAGGGCGCCGGCGATGCCGTTGTTGGCGTTGGTGCCGAAGCCCAGCAGACCCATGGCGTTGGCCTTGGTGCCGCGCAGGGTCAGGTTGACCAGCGTGACGCGATGGAAGATGCCGTTGAGGAATACCTTGGTCGCGGCGACGTAGAAATCGGTACCCGAATCGCTGGCGGCGCCAAAGAATTTCGGAATGCCGATCGGGCCCAGCCCGGAAAAGTTGCTGTTGAAATCGTTGTTTTTCTTGTATTTGATGCCCACGGACACCTGCGGATAGGGCGTATAGAGCACATCGCCAAACAGCCGGGCCTTCAGCCCCAGCACGTCCATGCTGATGGTCTGGTTGCCCAGATTGATGCTTGGCGCTACGCCGCCGCTTTTGATCAGACCCAACCCACCGGGCTGATTGCCCAGCACACCCAGACTGGACAAGCTGCCCAGATTGACGTTGAGATTCTCGTGGGCCACCGAGATCTCGAAGCGGTTGTGAATGCCCACAGCCGCGCCCAGGGTGGTCAGCCCATAGTTCGGCACGGTGACGTAAGTGCCGGTGACCGAGCCGCCGACCTCGTCGCCTGTGTCATACCCGGCAATTACCGCCCAGGGGGTGATACCGCCCCCCGTGGAGCCGCCCACCTCGGTGACCCCGCTGGTCGCCAGCAGCCGACTGCCCTGCGCATGTGCTGCGCTCATTCCCCAGACCCCCAGCCCTGCCACGGCTGTGGCCGCGAGGGTTCTCTTCCAACGATGTGTACTCATGGTCTCGCTCCTTATGGTCAGATGTTCCATCCCACGCGCGTGAAATGACCGCAGCCTCAAGCCGACCCCAGCCGGTTTTGGTCTGCGATATGAGCGATACGCCGCGCCGGAGGCGGTGGATTCAGAAAACTCGAACAAAACACCGAGGGAGATGTAACTCTTTGCATCTTTATCCCGCGCTGCATCACTTTTGGAGTGCGTTTAGCATCAGGCCATGAACACTTCGCCCATCCCACCCGAGTCCGACGTACTGTTTTGGGAAGACTTTCCCGCAGGGGCCGTGCGCGACTGCGGCAGCACCTTGGTCAGCCGCGAAGCCGTGCTCGACTTCGCCCGCCAGTTCGACCCGCAACCTTTCCACGTCGACGATGAAGCGGCCAAAAACTCCCTTTTCGGCGGGCTCGCTGCCAGCGGCTGGCATACCTGCAGCATGGCGATGCGGCTGATGTGCGACGCCTACCTGCTGCGTTCGACCAGCCTGGGCTCGCCCGGCATCGACGAATTGCGCTGGTTGAAGCCCGTCCACCCGGGCGATCGACTGCGCCTGCGCATGACGGTGCTGGCCGCGCGCCCCATGCGCAGCAAGCCCGATGTCGGGCTGGTGCAGTCGCAGTGGGAGCTTTTCAATCAACACGATGACTGCGTGCTGAGCATGAAGGGCTGGGGCATGTTCAAGCGGCGCGCACCGGGCGCCGAGGGCCCAGAGGCTGGCGCGCAACCCTGATCGTCAGGCGAGCGCGCTGGAGTAGGCCGCAGCGTCGCCGCGCTGCGTGGCAGCCAGATGGCCGGAAAATTGCTTGCGGATTCGGCCCCGGCAAGCTGCTGACATACGAGCGACCTACCATTCGAGCCGCGCTTGGCGCACACGATTTCAATGACGTGCGTCAATTTTTCGTGGCCAGGAGGGTTTGTCAGCCCTATGTCGGCCGCGCTTCTCCCTACACTGAATCTGGATTTCTCTCATGGCCACTTCGACACCGACAGAACACAATATGGGCGCTACTCCCTCTTTCGACATGGTGTTGTTCGGTGGCACTGGCGATCTGGCCATGCGCAAGCTGCTGCCCGCGCTGTATCAGGCGCACCAATCCGGCACCTTGCATCCGGCCGGGCGCATCGTCGCCCTCGGCCGGGGCGCGTTGACGCTGGATGACTATCTGGCGCAGGTGCGCACCCAATCGGGCCCGCACCTCAAGGCGGATTTCAGCTCTCCGGTCTGGGCGGCCTTCGCCGCCCGAATCACCTACCTCAAGCTCGACGCCGCTCACCCGGCCGATTTCGACGCCCTGGCCGAACTGCTGGGCAGAGGCGGCGAGCGGGTCACGGTCTGCTACCTCGCTACCGCGCCGTCTCTGTTTGCCGACATCTGCGCGCAACTCGCCCGCGTCGGGCTCAATCATCCCGACGTGCGCGTGGTGCTGGAGAAGCCCCTGGGCCACGACCTGGACTCTTCCGACGCCATCAACGCGGCGGTAGCTCAGTCCTTTGCCGAGAGCCAGCTCTACCGCATCGACCACTATCTGGGCAAGGAGTCGGTGCAAAACCTCATGGCCATGCGCTTTGGCAACGTGCTGTTCGAGCCGCTGTGGCGCCGCGAGTGGGTAGACAACGTGCAGATCACCATCGCCGAAGACCTAGGGGTGGAGGGGCGCGGCGAGTTTTACGACAAAACCGGCGCGCTGCGCGACATGGTGCAGAACCACTTACTGCAACTGCTGTGCATGGTGGCCATGGAGCCGCCGGCCAGTTTGCAGGCCGATGCCATCCGCGACGAGAAGCTCAAGGTGCTGCAGGCGCTCAAGCCCTTCACCGAATCCGACGTGGCCACCCGGACGGTACGCGGACAATACCGCGCCGGCGCCATCGACGGCAAACCCGTGACGGGCTATCTGCAAGAGCCCGACATCGATCCGGCCAGCCGCACCGAAACCTTCGTGGCGATCAAGGCCGAGGTCGTCAACTGGCGCTGGGCCGGGGTGCCCTTCTTTCTGCGCACCGGCAAGCGGCTGCAGGAACGGTTGGCGGAAATTGTCATCAACTTCCGCGCGGTGCCGCTGTCGCTGTTTGGCGGCCCGGTCGGGCTGCAGGGGGCCAATCGCCTGGTCATCCGGCTGCAGCCCGATGAGAGCATCAGCCTGCATTTTCTCGCCAAGGAACCCGGCGACGGCATGCGGCTGCACCCCACCCAGCTCGATCTGGATTTCGAGTCCACCGCGCAAAAACGCCGCGCCGATGCCTATGAGCGGCTGCTGCTCGACGTGATCCGCGGCCAGCTCGGGCTGTTCATGCGCCGCGACGAACTCACCGCCGCCTGGCGCTGGGTGGAGCCCATTCTGGACTGCTGGGAGCGCAATAGCGAGGCGCCCAAGACCTACACCGCGGGCACCTGGGGGCCGGCCGCCTCCAGCGCCCTGCTCTCGCGCGATGGCGCTTCATGGCATGAGGAACTGTGAGTGATGCTGCACCTCTGCACCACCCCGCAGGAGCAAATCGACCGATTGGTGCGCACCCTGGCCGACGCGCTGGCGCAGGACATCGCCCAGCGGGGACGGGCCGTGCTGGCGGTCTCTGGCGGGCGCTCGCCCATTGCCTTGTTTCAGGCGCTGGCGCAGGCGCCGATCGACTGGCCGCGCGTCATCCTCACCCTGGTCGATGAGCGTCTGGTGCCGCCCGACCACGCCGACAGCAACGCCGCCCTGGTGCGCGCCCATTTGCTGACGGGCGCCGCCGCGCAGGCCCGGTTCCTGCCCCTGGTTGACGATGCGTCCGATCTGGCCGGTTGCGTGGACCGTGCCAACGCGCAATTCCGCGATCTCGCGCAACCCCTCACCGCCGCGCTGCTGGGCATGGGCGATGACGGCCACACCGCCTCGTTGTTTCCCCGCGCTGCCGAACTGCCCCTCGGGCTTAGCCCAGACTATGCCCTGCCCTACCTGGCCGTGACGCCACCGCACGCCGCGCACATGCGAATCAGCCTGAGCCTGGCCGCGCTGCTCGGCGCGGGTCGGCTGCTGCTGTCGATTTCGGGCGAGACCAAGCGCGCCGTCTTTGCACGCGCCAGCGAACCGCCGCCTACTCCGAATCTGCCGATTGGCTACCTCATCCAGCAATCCAAAACGTCGTTCGACGCCTATTGGTCTGCCTGATGGGCGCCCTGATTCCGTCTGCCTATTTCCGTCACCTTGATTCTGTCCCCCTGACTCATGACGCCCACCCCCCGTTTTCCCCGCTCCAGCGGCGTGCTGCTGCACCTCACCAGTCTGCCCAGCCCGCACGGCAGCGGCGATCTCGGGCCCGCGGCCTACCACTTCATCGACTGGCTGCATGCCGCCGGACAATCGGTCTGGCAATTCCTGCCGCTGGGCGGCATCGGTCTGGGCGGCTCGCCCTATATGAGCAGTTCGGCCTTCGCCGGCAATGTGCTGCTGATCGACCTCAGCGAGCTACACCGGCGCGGCTGGCTGGAAGCCGACGATCTCGTCGCGCAAGACGGGCTGTCGGACGAGCGCGTGCAGTTCGACCGCGTTATCCCCTTTCGCATGGAACGTCTGCGCCGGGCCGCAGCGCGGTTCGAGACGACCGCCACGCCGCAGGAGCGCGCCGATCTGGCCGCCTTCCAGGCCGCGCACGCCGTCTGGCTCAACGACTACGCGTTGTTCATGGCGCTGTCCGAGCACTACGGCGAGCGCTTGTGGAACACCTGGGACGTCGCGCTGGCGCAACGTCAGCCCGAAGCGCTGCAGCAAGCACGGGCGCAGCACGCCGAGCGCGTCGCCTTCTGGACCTTCGCCCAATGGTGCTTTTTCCGCCAATGGGCCGCGCTGCGCGCCTACGCCCACGACAAAAGCGTGCGGCTGATGGGCGACATGCCGATTTTCATTTCGCTCAACAGCGCCGATGTGTGGGCCCGGCCCGACCTGTTCCAGCTCGACGCCCGCGGCCATCCCACGGTCGTCGCCGGGGTGCCGCCCGACTATTTTTCCGCCACCGGCCAGCGCTGGGGCAACCCGCATTACCGCTGGGCGGCGCACGAGGCTGAAGGGTTTGCCTGGTGGATCGCGCGGCTGCGCGCCACCTTCGAACTGGTGGACTGGGTGCGCGTCGATCATTTCCGCGGTTTCGAGAGCTGCTGGGAAATTCCCGCCGACGAGCCCACGGCCATCGGCGGCCGCTGGGTGCGGGCGCCGGGCGTGGCGCTGTTCGAGGCGGTGTCCAAAGCTCTCGGCCCGCTGCCCATCATTGCCGAAGATCTGGGCGTCATCACCCCCGAAGTCACCGCCCTACGCCAGCGCTTCGGCTTTCCCGGCATGCGCATCCTGCACTTCGCCTGGGGGCAGAACGATGGCGGCCACAACGCCTACCTGCCGCACAACTACGCCCACGACACCGTGGTCTATCCCGGCACCCACGACAACGACACCTCGCAGGGCTGGTGGGCGAAAGCGCCCGAGGCCGTGCGCCACCATCTGCGCGAATACCTCGCCTGCGACGGTGGCGACATCGCCTGGACGCTGATCCGCGCCGCCAGCGCCAGCGTGGCCGACATCGCCCTGTTCGCCTTGCAGGACGTGCTGCGTCTGGATGGCACGCAGCGCATGAACACACCGGGCACGGCGCAGGGCAACTGGACCTGGCGCTTCACCTGGGATCAGGTACAACCGGGGCATGCGGCTGGCCTGCTGCGTTTCGGCCAGCTCTACAACCGCCTACCCGCCTGAACTGGAACCTCGCCATGCTGACCGAACACGACATCGCCGACCTCGCCGCAGGCCACCACGCCGACCCTTTTGGCGTGCTCGGCATGCATCTGCGCGGCGCCACGCTGTGGGTGAACGCAGCACTGCCCGGCGCGCTGGGCGTGGAGGTGATCGAGCGCGCCAGCGGCGAGTCGGTCGCCGCGCTGGAGCGGCAGCACGAGACCGCGGTGTTCAGCGCCCGCATGGGCCACCGCCGCAAGCCCTTCGACTATGTGCTGCGGGTGACCTGGCCGCCCTTGCAGCCGGGCGACCCGAACTGGGTGACCGACCTCGAAGACCCCTACCGCTTTCCGCAAGTGCTGGGCGAGACCGACGCCTGGCTGCTGGCCGAAGGCACCCATCTGCGTCCCTACGAATGCCTGGGCGCGCATCCGGGCGAGATGCTCGGCGTGGCTGGCACGCGCTTTGCCGTGTGGGCGCCCAACGCGCGGCGCGTTTCGGTGATCGGCGACTTCAACGGCTGGGACGGCCGCCGCCACCCCATGCGGCTGCGGCGCGAATGCGGCGTGTGGGAAATCTTCCTCCCCGGCGTGAGCCAGGGCGCGCTATACAAATTCGAGATCCTCACCCAGCACGGCGAACTGCTGCAAAAGGCCGATCCGCTGGCCTTCCGCGCCGAACTGCGACCCAACACCGCCAGCATCGTGCAGGGCCTGCCGCCGCTGCATTCGCCGCGCCCCGGCATGGCGCAGGCCAATGGATTCGAGGCGCCCATCAGCATTTACGAGGTGCATCTGGGTTCCTGGCGCAAGGTGGAGGGCTGGCGCTGGCTGAGCTACCGCGAACTGGCCGAAACCCTGGTGCCCTACGCCCGCGATCTGGGCTTCACCCATCTGGAGCTGCTGCCGGTCACCGAGCACCCGTTCGACGGCTCCTGGGGCTATCAGCCCATCAGCCTGTATGCGCCCACCGCGCGCTTCGGCACGCCCGAAGACTTTCAGTTTTTCGTCGATGCCGCGCACGAAGCCGGACTGGGCGTGATTCTCGACTGGGTGCCGGCACACTTTCCATCCGACCCACATGGTCTGGCCAACTTCGACGGCACACATCTGTACGAATACGCAGACCCAAAAGAAGGCTTCCACCACGACTGGAACACCCTGATCTACAACTTCGGCCGCACCGAAGTGCGCAACTATCTCGTGGCCAACGCGCTGTACTGGCTGGAGCGCTTCAACATCGACGGCCTGCGCGTCGACGCCGTGGCCTCCATGCTCTACCGCGACTACAGCCGCCCGGCCGGTCAGTGGGTGCCCAACAAGTTCGGCGGACGCGAGAACCTCGAAGCCATCGACTTTCTGCGTCGCATGAACCACACCGTGGGCGTGCAGCGGCCGGGCGCCATCACCCTCGCGGAAGAGTCCACCGCCTTTCCCGGCGTCAGCCGCCCGCCGAGCGACGATCTGCAAAGCGGCGGCCTGGGCTTTCACTACAAGTGGAATATGGGCTGGATGCACGACAGCCTGAGCTACATCCGCCGCGACCCGGTGCACCGCAAGTACCACCACAACGAACTGACCTTCAGCATGATGTACGCCTATGACGAGAACTTCGTGCTGCCGCTCTCGCACGACGAAGTGGTGCATGGCAAAGGCTCACTGCTCGCCAAGATGCCCGGCGACCGCTGGCAACAGTTCGCCAACCTGCGCGCCTATCTCGGCTATATGTTCAGTCATCCTGGCAAGAAGCTGCTGTTCATGGGCGACGAATTCGCGCAGGCTTCTGAATGGCAGTCCGACTACAGCCTCGACTGGGACGCACTGCTGCACGCGCCCAACCAGGGCGTGCAACGTCTGGTGCGCGACCTCAACCTCACCTACCGCGCCCACCCGGCGCTGCATCAGCTCGACCATCACCCGGGCGGCTTCGCCTGGATCACCTATGACGACGCTTCCCAATCGGTGCTGGCCTACGAGCGCGGCGCCAGCGAGGGCAGCCGCTTCGTCGTGCTGTGCAACTTCACCCCCACCCCGCGCCACGACTACCGCATCGGCGTGCCGCAAGGCGGGCGCTGGGAGGCGCTGATCAATACCGACGATGCGGTGTACGACGGCTCCGGCTTGCCGCTGGCCCTGCGCGAAGCCGAGGCCCAGCCCTCGCATGGCCGCCCGTTCTCGCTGCAACTCACCCTGCCGCCGCTGGCTTGCGTCATTCTGCGGCCCGCCGCCTGATGCCATGAGCGCGCAACGCCGCCGGGCAAAACACCCCGTCAAATCGCCCCCCCTCGGGCTGCAAGCCGCACGGGTTGCGACCCTGGGCGCGCAACTGCAGTCCGACGGCGTGCATTTCGCCCTGGCTGCGCCGCATGCGCAGGCGGTTGAGCTTTGCCTGTTCGCCCCGGACGGGCAGACCGAAGTCGCCCGCCTGCCCATGCCCACGTTGCGTGATGGCATCTGGCAAGGCGTGCTGGCCGCAGAATCCGGCGGCGTCGAAGGGCTGATCTACGGCTGGCGGGTGCACGGCCCCTGGTCGCCCAAAGAAGGCCACCGCTTCAACCCGGCCAAGCTGCTTCTCGACCCTTGCGCGCGCGAAGTCGTCGGCCGCTACGACGGCAGCGACGTCCACCTCGGCCACGATCCGGCCCACCCCGACCATCCCGACCCGCGCGACAACGCCGCCACCGCACTCAAGGCCCGCGTGGTCGCCGATCTGCCCCCTTTGGCCCAGCCCCGACCCGTCATCGACCCGGCGCAGCGGGTGATTTACGAATTGCACGTCAAGGGTTTCACCGCGCAGCACCCCGACCTGCCCCCCGCCCTGCGCGGCAGCTACGCCGGGCTGGCGCATCCGGCCAGCCTCGGCTACCTCAAGGCACTGGGCGTCACCACGGTCAGCCTGCTGCCCATCGCCTTTCGCGCCGACGAAGCCCGGCTACTGCAGATGGGCCTGAGCAATTACTGGGGCTACACCCCCATTGCCTGGGCCGCGCCCGAAACCCGGCTGTGGAGCAGCGCCGAGGGCAGCACGCCGCGCAGCGAACTGCGCGCCCTGGTCGAGGCCCTGCACGGCGCCGGGCTGGAGGTGATTCTCGACGTGGTCTACAACCACACCGCCGAGCTCGACCCGCACACCGGCCCCACCCTGTCGATGCGCGGTATCGACAACGCGCTCTACTACCACCGCAACCCGCAAGAGCCCGAGCGCACGCTCGACTGGACGGGCTGCGGCAACAGCGTCAACCTCAACGAGCCTCTGGTGCTGCGCGTGGCCATGGACAGCCTGCGCCGCTGGGTGAGCGAGTTCGGCGTGGACGGCTTTCGCTTCGATCTGGCCAGCACCCTGGCGCGCGGCACGGCGCGGGTGCAATACGACTTCCAGCCCGACGGCGCTTTTCTCAGCGCGGTGGCGCAAGACCCGCTGCTGTGCAACTGCCTGCTCGTCGCCGAGCCCTGGGATCTGGGGCTGGGCGGTTACCGCCTGGGCGGCTTTCCTACCGGCTGGCTGGAGTGGAACGACCGCTTCCGCGACACCCAGCGCGGCTTCTGGCTGCAGCATCAAAACGCGCCGGGCGAGTTCGCCACCCGGCTGGCGGGGTCGAGCGATGTGTTCAACCCCGCACTGCGCGGGGCGCACAGCAGCGTGAACTTCATCACCGCGCACGACGGCTTCACCCTGCGCGATCTGGTCAGCTACGCCCACCGCCACAACCAGGCCAACGGCGAAGACAACCGCGACGGCCACGGCCACAACCTCAGCATCAACAACGGCGTCGAAGGGCCCACGCAATCGGCCGACATCCTCGCCGCCCGCGCCCGGCAAAGCCGCGCCCTGCTGGCGGTGCTGCTGCTCGCACTCGGCACCCCCATGCTGCTGGCGGGCGACGAACTCGGCCACACCCAGCGCGGCAACAACAACGCTTACTGCCAGGACAATCCGATCTCCTGGATCGACTGGGCGCAGGCCGATGCGTCTCTGCTCGACTTCGTGCGCGGCGCGCTGGCCTTGCGGCGCAGCCTCCCGCTGCTGCAAAGCCACGCCTGGTGGGCGCCGGTGGCCACCGCATCCCAGCCCGGCGCGGTGTGGTACCGGGCCGACGGCCACCCGATGGAACAGGCCGACTGGACGCTCGACGACCACGGCGCGCTGATGGTGCTGTTGTGCCCTGCAAAGAGACCTTTGCAGGGCGTGGCCCCGCAGCAGGTTCTGATTCTGATCAATGCCGAGGGACAAGAAGCCTCTTTCACCCTCAGGCCGGGGGCGTGGCTGCTTAGACTGTCCACAGACGATGGTTTTGTCGCTTTGCCCGGCGACAATGAGGCTCAGGACAAAGCCCAGCGGCTGCAATCTCGGCAAACGCTGCCGCCCACCAGCCTGTGGATCGCCACGCTGGAGGGCGACGCGCCGCACACCCCAGGAGACCTTTGAGCATGAAACTCGTCACCCGCCCCGCCACGCCCTTCGAAGGCCAGCGTCCCGGCACTTCCGGGCTGCGCAAAAAAGTCAGCGTGTTCCAGCAACCCGGCTATCTCGAAAACTTTGTGCAGGCCTTGTTCAACGTGCTGGGGGACGCCAGCGGCAAAACCCTGGTCGTGGGCGGTGATGGGCGCTACTACAACCGCGTCGCCATCCAGACCATTCTGCGCATGGCCGCGGCGCACGGCTACGCGCGGGTGCTGGTGGGGCAAGGCGGATTGCTGTCCACCCCGGCGATGAGCGCGGTCATTCGCCGCCGCGCCGCCAGCGGCGGCATCGTGCTGTCGGCCAGCCACAACCCCGGCGGGCCGCAAGGCGACTTCGGCATCAAATACAACATCGCCAACGGCGGCCCTGCGCCCGAATCGGTCACAGAAGCCATCTACCTGCGTTCGCGCGAGGTGTATGAAATCCGCACGATCGACAGCCCCGACCTGCCGCTAGACGCTCTGGGCACCCACACCCTGCTGGGCACGCAAATCGAGATCATCGACCCGGTGGCCGACTATTGCGCGGTGCAGCGCGAGCTGTTCGATTTCGACGCCATTCGCGCCCTGTTCGCCCGCGGCTTCCGCCTGCGGCTGGACACCATGTGGGCGGTCGGCGGCCCCTATGCCAAAGCCCTGCTCGAAGGCGAGCTCGGCGCACCCAAGGGCACGGTGGTCACGACCTGATCGATCATATGTCGGCCGCCGACGCCCCCGACATGGGCGCCGCCACCGACGGCGATGCCGACCGCAACATGATCGTCGGCCGCAACTTCGTGGTCTCGCCTTCCGACAGCCTGGCGGTGCTGGCAGCGCATGCCAGACGCGTTCCGGGCTACGCCGCCGGGCTGGCCGGTGTGGCACGCTCCATGCCCACCTCCACCGCCGTCGATCGGGTCGCCGCCTCGCTGGGCGTGGCCTGCTTTGAGACTCCCACTGGCTGGAAGTTTTTCGGCAACCTGCTCGATGCGGGCAAGGTCACGCTCTGCGGGGAAGAAAGCTACGGCACCGGCTCGAATCACATCCGCGAAAAGGACGGCCTGTGGGCCGTGCTGTTCTGGCTCAATCTCGTCGCGGTTACCGGCAAGTCGGTGGAACAACTGGTGCGCGAACTATGGGCCGAGCATGGCCGCTGCGTGTATTCGCGCCACGATTACGAGGGCATCCCCACCGAACAGGCCGACGCGCTGATGCGCGACTTGCGCGCCGCCCTGCCCGGCCTTCCTGGCCAGGTTTTCGCAGGCGAGCCCGTGGCGCTGGCCGACGACTTCGCCTACACCGACCCCACCGACGGCAGCGTCAGCAGCAAACAAGGCGTGCGCATCATTCTGCAAAGCGGCTCGCGCGTGGTGTTCCGCCTCTCGGGCACGGGCACCGAAGGCGCCACGTTGCGCATCTACCTCGAGCGCCACGAACCCGACCCCGCACGCCACGACCTGCCCGCGCAACAAGCGCTCGCCCCGCTCATCGCGAGCTTCACCCCTAAAACACACAGGAGACCTGCCATGAATCAGAACAGCCCCTTGAGCCCGATGAACATGCAAGATCGCCAGATGCAGCCGCACATGCTGGTGCGCCGCTCCATCGCCCTGGTGCTGGCCGGCGGGCGCGGCTCGCGGCTCAAGCAACTCACCGACAAGCGCGCCAAGCCCGCGGTGTATTTCGGCGGCAAGTTCCGCATCATCGACTTCGCGCTGTCCAACTGCGTCAATTCGGGCATCCGCCGCATCGGCGTGATCACCCAATACAAATCGCACTCGCTGTTGCGCCACTTGCAGCGCGGCTGGAGTTTTCTGCGCGCCGAACTCAACGAAATGGTCGATCTGCTCCCCGCGCAGCAACGGGTGGACGAAGAACACTGGTACCGCGGCACGGGAGATGCGGTCTATCAGAACATCGACATCATCCAGTCGAGCAAGCCCGAATATGTGGTGATTCTGGCCGGCGATCATGTTTACAAGATGGACTACTCCATCATGCTGCAAGACCACGCCACCAGCGGCGCGCAGGTCACCGTGGGCTGCATCGAAGTGCCGCGCAGCGAGGCCAGCGCCTTCGGCGTCATGTCCATCGACGCGAGCCGCAAAATCGTCGAGTTCATCGAAAAACCCGCCGATCCTCCCGCCATGCCCGGCAACGAGCAGATGTCATTGGCCAGCATGGGCATCTACATCTTCAACGCCAGCGCGCTCTACCGCATGCTGGACGAAGACATGGCCGACCCCGCCTCCTCGCACGACTTCGGCAAAGACATCATCCCCAAAGCGGTGCGCGCAGGCCTGGCGCACGCGCATCCCTTTTCCATGTCGTGCGTGCAGGGCGGGCAGCAAAGCCAGCCCTACTGGCGCGACGTCGGCACGCTCGACGCCTTCTGGGCCGCCAACCTCGATCTGGCCTCGGTCACCCCCGAGCTCAACCTCTACGACACCGAATGGCCGATCTGGACCAGCCAGCGCCAGCTTCCTCCGGCCAAGTTCGTGCAAGACCACAACGGCAGCCACGGCAAGACCATCAACATGATGGTCTCGGGCGGGTGCATTCTCTCGGGCTCCTCGGTCAGCAACTCGGTGTTGTTCTCCAATGTGCGGGTGCACTCGTTCTGCACCATCAACGAGTGCGTGCTATTGCCCGATGTGCTCATCAACCGCTCCTGCCGCCTGAACAAAGTGATACTCGACCGCGGCTGCGTGCTGCCCGAGGGCATGGTGATCGGCGAAGACCCGGAGCTTGACGCCAAACGCTTTGAGCGTACGAGCAACGGCGTGGTGCTGGTGACCAAAAAAATGCTGCGGGCGCTGGGCGAGACCGAGCTGAACGAGGAAGACGATGACTGAACCTAGCCCCCAAGCTGCGGCTTCGCCTGCGCTGCCCCCCGAGGGGGCGCACCCCGCCTTGGGGCGGCCCGGCGGCGGGGTGGCCCTGCGCGTGCTGCAAGTCAGCGCCGAAATCTTCCCCCTGCTCAAGACCGGCGGCCTGGCCGACATCGCCGGCGCCCTGCCCGCGGCGCTGGCCACGGCTGGTTGCGACACGCGCGTGCTGCTGCCCGGTTTTCCCGCCATCCGCGCCGGTCTGGCGAGCGGCGAAACGATCGGCCAGTTCACCCTGCCCTGGGGCGAGACCGTCGGCGTGCTGCTCGGCACGCTTCCCGCCGTGCCAGGCGCCGAGGGCCGCCCGGTACACGCCTATGTGCTCGACGCGCCCAGCCTGTACGACCGCCCGGGCAATCCCTACGAAGACGCGCAGCGCCGTCCCTATGCCGACAATCATCGCCGTTTCGCCGCGCTGGGCTGGGCGGCAGCGCGACTGGCGCGCGGTCTCGATGCCGCCTGGGCGCCGCACCTCGTGCACGGCCACGACTGGCATGCCGGCCTGACGGCAGCCTGTCTGAAATTCAGCGCGGGCAAGCCGGTGCCGTGCATCTACACAGTGCACAACCTGGCCTACCAGGGCATTTTCCCGGCGGACGTGATGGGCGATCTCGGCCTGCCTGCCAGCGCGTTTCAGGTCGATGGTCTGGAATTTCATGGCCAGGTCTCGTTCATGAAGGCCGGTCTGTTTTACGCCGACAAGATCACCACGGTCAGCCCCAGCTATGCGCGCGAAATCCAGACGCCCGAACAGGGCTTCGGCCTCGACGGGCTGCTGCGCACCCGGCGCAACGATCTCAGCGGCATCCTCAACGCGGTCGATGCGGCCGTGTGGAATCCCGCGACCGACGCCCACATTCCGCGACACTACAGCGCCGAACGTCTCGCGGGCAAGTCGCGCTGCAAAGCCGCCTTGCAAGAAGAAGCCGGTCTGACTCTCAGCAAAGACACTCCCTTGTTCACCGTGGTCAGCCGCCTGACCGAGCAGAAGGGCCTCAACCTCGTACTCGCCGCCATCGACACCCTGGTAGAAGGCGGCGGGCAGTTGCTGGTCTTGGGCAGCGGCGACCACGAACTGGAAACGGCTTTCGGCCACGCGGCGCAGCGTCATGCGGGCACCGTGGCCCTGCGCGTTGGCTACGACGAAGCCTATGCCCACCGCATTTTTGCCGGCAGCGACATCACCCTCGTGCCGTCCCGCTTCGAGCCCTGCGGCCTCACCCAGATGTACGGCCTGCTCTACGGCAGCCTGCCGCTGGTGCGCGCCGTGGGCGGTCTGGCCGACACCGTGGTCGACGCCGATCTCGCCACCCTCGACGACGGCACGGCCACGGGCATTGTTTTTGCCAACTTTTCCGAGGCGGATTACCGCCACGCGGTGCGGCGTGCGCTGGCCCTCTATCGCCAGCCGCGCGCCTGGTCGCGGGTGCGGCAAACCGGCATGCATCAAGACTTCAGCTGGACGCAGGCGGCCCGACAATACCGTGTGGTCTACCAGGCTGCCCTCCCGAATTTTTCCCACGCTCTCCCATGACCCCTGAACCTAAACCGCCCATTCCCGAAGCCGCGAACGTTCCCTTCGTCCACGACACCCCGCCGCACGACGTGGCGGCGCTCAAGCGCGCGATCTCCAACAAGCTGATGTTCCAGATCGGCAAAGACCCGCGTTCGGCGCAGCCGGTCGACTGGCTGCACGCCGCGTCTTACGCCGTGCGCGACCTGATGGTGGAGCGCTGGTTCGACACCACCCACGCCCGCAACGAACAAGACGCCAAGCAGGTCTATTACATGTCGATGGAATTTCTCATCGGCCGCACCTTCACCAATGCCCTGCTCGCCATGGAAATCACCGAGCCGCTGCGCCAGGCGCTGCGCGAACTGGGTGTGGACATGAACGCCATCGCCGATCTGGAGCCCGACGCTGCTTTAGGCAACGGCGGTCTGGGCCGCCTGGCCGCCTGCTTTCTCGACAGCATGGCCACGCTGGGCATTCCCGGCTACGGCTATGGCATCCGCTACGACTACGGCATGTTCCGCCAGACCATCGTCGATGGCCGCCAGGTGGAGACGCCCGATTACTGGCTGACCGACGGCAATCCCTGGGAGTTCCCCCGCCCCGAAGTGGTGTACCGCGTGCAGTTCGGCGGTCACGTGATCAAGGAGGGCGACCGCGCCCGCTGGGTGGACACCCACGATGTCGAGGCCATGGCCTACGACACCATCATTCCCGGCTACGACACCACCACGACCAACACCCTGCGGCTGTGGTCCGCCAAGGCCACCAAGGAGATCGATCTGGGCGCCTTCAACCGCGGCGACTACTTCGGCGCGGTCGAGCAGAAAAATCATTCCGAAAACGTCTCACGCGTGCTCTACCCCGACGACTCGACCGACGCCGGCCGCGAGCTGCGGCTGCATCAGGAATACTTTTTCTGCAGCGCCAGCGTGCAAGATTTGATGCGCCGCTACCTGCAGACGCACACCGGCTTCGACCAGTTCGCCGACAAGGTGTCCATCCACCTCAACGACACCCACCCGGTGCTCGCCATTCCCGAGTTGATGCGCCTGTTTCTCGACGTCCATCACCTGCCCTTCAACGATGCCTGGCGCATCTGTCAGGGCGTGTTCTCCTACACCAACCACACCCTGATGTCGGAGGCGCTCGAAACCTGGCCGATCGACATGCTGGGCCGCGTATTGCCCCGTCACCTGCAGATCATTCTCGACATCAACGCCTACTTCCTCACCCGGCTGACGCAGAAGCACGGGCACGATGTGAACCTCATGCGGCACGTCTCTCTGGTCAACGAATCGGGCACGCGTTCAGTGCGCATGGCTTATCTTGCCGTGCTCGCCAGCCATTCGGTCAATGGTGTCTCCAAGCTGCACTCCGAACTGATGCAGCAGTCCATATTTGCCGACTTCGCCAAGCTCTGGCCCGCCCGCTTCAACAACAAGACCAACGGCATCACCCAGCGTCGCTGGCTGGCGCTGGCCAATCCGCCGCTGGCCGCGCTGCTCGACAAAACCATCGGCGCCCACTGGCGGCGCGACCTGTCCGAACTGGCCAAGCTGCGCCCGCTGCTGGGCAGCTCAGACCTCGTCAAAGAGTTCCAGAGCGCCAAACGCAGCAACAAAGCGCGATTCGCCGCGTGGCTGAAAACCCATCACGGCGTGACCATCCCGGTCGATGCGCTGTACGACGTGCAAGTCAAGCGCATCCATGAATACAAGCGCCAGCTGCTCAACGTGCTGCACGTCATCACCCGCTACCTGCGCATCCTCGAACAGCCGGGCAGCGTCACCGTGCCGCGCGTCGTCATTTTTTCGGGCAAGGCGGCCTCGGCCTATCACATGGCCAAGCTCATCATCCAGCTCATCAACGATGTCGCCAAAACCATCAACAACGATGACCGCGTGGGCGATCTGCTCAAAGTCGTGTTCGTGCCCAACTACAGCGTGAGTGCGGCCGAAGTCATCATTCCAGCGGCCGATCTGTCTGAGCAAATTTCCACCGCGGGCACCGAGGCTTCGGGCACCGGCAATATGAAACTGGCGCTCAACGGCGCGCTGACCATCGGCACGCTCGACGGTGCCAATGTCGAAATCCAGGAGAACGTCGGCGCCGACAACATTTTCATCTTCGGCCTGACCGCAGGCGAAGTGACCGATCTGCGCATGACCGGCTACCAGCCCAACGCCATCGTCGGCGCCAACCCCGAGCTGGCGCGCGTGCTCGAAACCCTGCGCGACGGCCGCTTCAGTCCGGAAGAACCGCATCGCTATCAGAGCATCTACGACCTGCTGGTCAACTGGGGCGACCACTACATGCTGCTGGCCGACTACGCCAGCTATATCGCCACGCAGAGCAAGGTCGATGCGCTCTACCGCAATCCCGAAGAGTGGGCGAAAAAAGCGCTGACCAATGTGGCCGGCATGGGCCCGTTCTCCTCCGACCGCACCATTGCCGAATACGCCGAGCAGATCTGGCACGCCAAGCCCTTGCTAAGCTAAGCCCCGTCAGCTCACCCCTGCGTCCACCGATCGATTTTCGTCCGACTCAATCTGCCCGCCGAACCTCATGCCCACACCCAAGACCATCGACACCGCCGGCCTGCGGCTGGAGTTCACCCGCCACGGCGAGCAGGCGCTCGCCACCGCGCTCAAAACCCTCGCCGCCCTGCCCAACAAGGCGCAAGACCTGGTGAGCAAGACGGTACTCAACGGCAGCGAAAACCGTCCCGCCTGGCATGTGCTGTCCCGGCTGGGCGCCAAGGGGCTGGATGCGCCCTCGCAGGCCGCTGCCGATTTTCTGCAAGCCGAGTTCACCCGCATGGCCGACTGGGTGGACCAACGGGTGGAAGAAGCCGGAGCGGAAGGGCTCGACATCATTCATCTCGGGGCTGGCGGCTCTGAAACCCCCATGCTCGCGCTGCACACCGCCCTCTCGGTGCTGCAGACGCCGCGTTGCCGGGTGCACTGGGTCGCCAACCTCGACGGCGCCACCATCGACGCCGCGTTGGCGGCGGCCAAGCCCGAGCGCAGCTGGATCATCATCAACAGCAAGTCATTCCGCACCCAGGAAGTCATGCGCAACGCCGACATCGCCCTGCGCTGGCTGGGCGACGGCATCGGCACTGACAAGGCCCGCCAACGCCTGGTCGCGCTCACCGCCAACGCTGAGCTGGCGCTGCAGCGCTTTGGCTTGCCTGCGAATCAGATCTTCCGCTCGTTGCCCGAGATCGGCGGACGCTTCTCGCTGTGGAGTGCCCACGGCATGGTGTTGCTGCTCGCCTTCGGCCGTGAAACCGTGACCCAGCTTCACGCCGGCGCGCACGATATGGACCAGCACTTCCTCAGCACCCCGTTGGAAAGCAGCGCCCCGGGGCTGATGGCTGGCTTGTCGCACGCCTATCGCGTGCGCTTTGGCCTGCCCCTGCTGTCCATCGGGCTGTATGGCGATGCGTTCTCGCGCATGCCGCTGTACCTGCAACAACTGCTGATGGAATCGCTGGGCAAATCCACCAGCGCCGACGGCATGCAGCCCGTCCACGTCAGCGGCCCTGCGGTCATCAGCGGCGTGGGTACCCCCGTGCAGCACACCTATTTTCAACTGCTGCACCAGGCCGCCGTTCCCGTGTTCCACGAAATCGTCGCCGTAGCCCATCCCTGGCACCGCCACCTGCGCGAACACATGGCGCTGCTGGCCAACGCGCTGGGCCAGGCCGATGCGCTGTGGAACGGCAAAGACGCCTCAAGCTGGCAAACCGAACTCATGGCCCAAGGCATGTCGCCCGAAGCCGCCGCCCGCGCCGCGCATCACCGCGCCTGCCCCGGTGGCCGCCCGTCCACCTTCATCTGGATGGAGCGCTTGAGCGCCTACCACCTCGGCGCCCTGCTGGCCCTGTATGAACATCGCACCGTCGTGGAGGGCTGGCTCTACGGCATCAACCCCTTCGACCAATGGGGCGTGGAACTCGGCAAGACCCTGGCCACCAAGATCGAAAACGCCCTGCTGTCACAAAACGCCCAAGGCCTCAGCCCCGAAACCGCCGCCTCGCTCGACTACCTGCGCACGCACAGCAACTGATCACCGCCACGTGCGCTGCGCCCGAGCAAGTTGAGTATCCGGTCTGAAAAGTGGCCTGCCCGACTGGATTCGAACCAGTGGCCTACGGCTTAGAAGGCCGAAATATAACGCTCTGCAACCCGCATGAATGCTTGCTCTGCTATTATTTAACCCGTCATTTGGGGGAATCTAGGGGGAATGCATGGCGCACATTGAGCAACGCAAAAACGGGTGGAGAGCACAAGTCCGCAGACGGGGCATGCCATCCGCCAGCAAGACTTTTGACCTGAAGTCTGACGCTGAGTCCTGGGCACGCGAGCTCGAGCGCGAAGCGCAGCGCGGCAACATCGCTGCGCTGCGCCAAGATGCGCAGCGGGTGACGGTGGGCGAAGTGATGGATCGTTACCTCGCCGGGCCTGTGCAGGCCATGAAATCGGCCAAGGATGTTCGCACGCGGTTGAGCAGGGCTCGCGAGCGCTTCGGCGCTCACTACCTGTCCAATGTACGAGGGGTGGACTTGTCGGCCTGGCGCGATGATCTGCTTCAGGAAGGGCTGGCGCCGCAGACCGTTATTCACCACATCAACGCGCTCTCCGCCCTCTTTTCGTTCGTCGAGAAGGATTTGAGCATCGATTTGCCCGCGGGCAACCCGGCGCGCAAGGTGCGCAAGCCCGCGGCCCCAAAGGGCCGTGACCGTCGGCTACGGCCCGGCGAACTGGAAGCGCTGCTTCAGGCCGCAACATCAACGGGCCGCGTCGTCGGTCTACGCGAAGTCTTCATCCTGGCCGTGGAAACCAGCATGCGCCTGGGCGAACTGCTCGGCCTGGAATGGTCGCGCATCGATCTCGCCAAGTGCACCGCGCATCTGGTGGACACCAAGAATGGTGAAAGCCGAACCGTCGCCCTGTCCGTCGCAGCCATGGGCGCTCTGCGCGCCCTGCCTCGGCGGATTGATGGCCGCGTATTTGGGTGGGCTGCTGCGGATAGCTTTGAAAAGGCATGGACACGCTGCAAGACCCGCGCGCGCCGTCTCTACGAAGCCGATTGCGCCGCTCAAGGTATCAAACCCGATCCGGCCTTTCTGGCCGATCTGCGCTTCCACGACCTAAGGCATGAGGCCATCAGCCGATTATTCGAGAAGGGACTGGGGATCATGAAAGTGTCCAAGATGTCGGGGCACAAAAGCTTGCAAATGCTCGGGCGGTACACGCACGTCGATGCCCAGAAGCTGGCGCCGGAGTTGGGGTAATCTGCAGCATGGACTACGCTCTGACGCAGCATGCGCGTGATGCCTTGGTGAAGCGCCAAATTCTTGAAACGTGGGTGGACATCGTCATGCGAAACCCGGTTTGGGTTGAAGCTGATGGTGTCGATCCGATGCTGGAGCATCGACTGGCTCCGATTGCCGAATTTGGCAACCGCGTCCTGCGCGTCATCGTCAACCCGCAGACTGAACCCTGGCGCATCGTCACCGCCTATTTTGATCGCAGGAGAACGGCATGAAACTCAAAGTCGATGAACAGGCCGATGCGCTGTACCTCACCCTCGGTGACGCGCATGCTGCGCACTCCGATGAAGTCGCGCCCGGGATCATCGTGGACTTCGACACGGAAGGCCGTGCTGTCGGTATCGAGTTCCTGCACCTGTCCAAACGCACCGCGCCGACGGACCTGCGCCAATTCCTGTTCGAGTCCGTGCCAATGGCGGCTTGAACCCATGACGATGACCTCACGCATCAAGCCAAGCTGCAGCCTGAGCAATGCACGTTTCCTGCTGCTGCCCGCGATGAGCGCCTGCGCGCTGCTGACCGTGCGACTCTTTGAGCTCGGCCTGACTTCTGATGGTTGGCTTGCGCTACTTGGCGGACTCCTGCCAGTGATGGCGGCTCATGCAATGCTCTATCGCCAAAACGTGTGAGCTGAATGGTCCTGATACAAGAAGTGCCCGGGATGAACACTTTGGTCAGGGCGTAAGCCGTCACCGTCAACGACGACAGCACGCGGGCGCAGCTTTCCATGCTCAAGCGATACACCCACATCGAGGCCGAGAAGCTGGCAAAGAAGCTGGGATAATGGCGCACTCATGAAGCCCTCACAAGCCCTGCAAGACCATCGCGCCGAGATTCACCGCATCGTGCTGGCTCATCGTGCCCGCAATGCGCGCGTTTTCGGGTCGGTCTTGCGCGGCGAGGATGATGACCGCAGCGACTTGGATGTGCTGGTCGATCCCACGGCGGACACCACATTGATGGACGTTGCGGCCATCCAGGTCGAATTGGAGCGCTTGCTGGGCGTGCCGGTGGATGTCCTCACTCCGGGCGATCTCCCCGAGAAGTTCCGCGCCGTGGTGCTTGCAGAGGCCCGCGCGGTATGAAACATGCCGAGTTGCGAATACCCGATTACATCGCCCACATCCTCGAGGCCATCGAGCGCATCGCGGAATACACCGCAGGGATGGATGAAGACGGTTTCCTGCGCAACAAACTCGTGCAGGATGCTGCGATTCGCAACATCGAGGTTATCGGCGAAGCGGCCCGCAACATTGAGAAGGCGTCCCCTGGGTTCGTCGCCAAACATCACAGCATCCCATGGGACGCCATGATTGCCATGCGCAACCGCATCTCCCACGGCTACATGACGATCAACTTCTCGCTGGTCTGGAAAACAATCTGCAACGATTTGCCTGCGTTGGAGAAACCGATCCGCGCACTGTGCGAAGGCGCATAACCCCGCCCAGCCCATGTGCATGCGGTCTCCCCCAGCGGGCGTGCGAAATTTCTGCTGAACTGCCCCGATGGCCCTGTGGTCGCCAGCGATGCACGCGGCATGGATGGCAGCACGCTGCGGCGACTACTCGCCGAGATCGAAAGCAATCTGCACGACCTGTGTCAATCCTGGAGTCAGCAACATGGCGATGTCTGAGCAATCGATTCAAACCGCGTTGGAAAAAGGACGGCAGCTCGACCACGTCCAACCCAAGGCGGTTGCTGTGCGCATCGTGGCTTCGCGCATGATCCTTGGTTTCGACAATGGGGCGGAAGTCACCGTGCCGATGACGCTCCTGCCTGCCGCTGTTGCTGCCGCCAGCCCGCAGGACACGGCGCATGTGGTCATCGAAGGTGGTGGGCATGATCTGTATTGGCCGACTCTTGATGAAGGCTTGTACATCCCCGATCTATGCGCCAGGGCGACGTTTGGCGAACTGGCGCAAGCCGCGTGACAGCCATGACGATCACCTCACGCATCATGCCAAGCCACAGGCAGGACACCATTCGCTTCCTGCTGCTGCCCGCGATGAGCGCCTGCGCGCTGCTGACGGTGCGCTTGTTTGAGCTCGGCCTGACTTCTGATGGTTGGCTTGCGCTACTGGGCGGACTCTTGCCAGTGATGGGGGCTCATGCACTGCTCTATCGCCAAAACGCGCGAGCGGGAAACACCTCAGTCGCCGAATGGCAGCTTTGATGGCGGCCCTTCATTATTCGGCTTGTGCGACGCATGGCCACCCGAGTTCAACAGTTCCGGGCGTAAAGACGAGCGCCTGCTCATTGAGATCAATCGGTTAGCGCAGTTTTCCTGGGTTTTCTTGTAATGGCATGAATCAGCACATCAATCCTTGATTTACAGATGGGGAACATTCGCTTAAAGTAATGGTGTGTTCGTCAAACTCACCCGCTCCGGCCCTCACCGTTACGTCCAACTCGTTGAAGCGTACCGTGACGCGGCAGGCTGCCCCAAGCAGCGCACGATCGCCACCCTCGGTCGACTCGACCAGCTCGGCACCGACCTGCAGTCGGTGATCAGCGGACTGCAGCGCCTCACCGGGCAAGCGCCCGCCACAGCGCCTTCAATCCCCACCCTGCAATTCGAGCCCGCACGCGACTTCGGCGATGTCTGGGCGCTCAGCCAGTTGTGGACATCACTTGGTTTTGATCGTTTGCAGCAGGTGTTTCGTCGCACGCGCGGCAGCCTGGACGTGGAGGCTCTCCTGCGCATCATGGTGCTCAACCGGCTGTGCGATCCCCAATCCAAGCTCGGCGTACTGCGCTGGCTGCAGACGGTGACGTTGCCAGGCTTGCGGCTGCAAGCGGTGGATCACCACCATCTGTTGCGCGCCATGGATGCGCTGATGGATCACAAGGCCGAGGTCGATGCTGTGCTGTCGGCTTTGCTGCGCCCCCTTGTGGACCAGGATCTGGCCGTGGTGTTCTACGACATGACCACCATCCGGGCCCAGGGGCTGTCGCAGCAGGACGGCGAGGTGCGCCATTTCGGCATGTCCAAGGAAGGCCTCGTTGCCCGTCAGGTCATGCTCGGCGTGGTGCAAACCGCCGACGGTCTGCCGCTGTACCACGAGGTGTTCGAGGGCAACACCGCCGAGGTCACCACGCTCAAGGCGGTCATCGAGCGCGTCCTCGCGCGCTTTCCCATCCGGCGCGTCATCGCCGTGGCCGATCGCGGACTGCTGTCCATCGACAATCTCGCTGAGCTGCAAGCGTTGCGTTTGCCCAGCGGCGGCAAGCTGGAGTTCATCCTGGCCGTGCCGGGCCGGCGGTATGCCGAGTTCGTCGAACGGTTGGAGCCGTTGCATGCGACGCAGTGTGTGCAGGCGCAGGACGAGGTGCTGGGGGAGGTGGCGTGGAGTGGGCTGCGCCTGGTCATGGCGCATGACCCGCAAGCGGCCCTGGAGGCGACGGCCAAGCGCGATGCGCGCATTGCAGACCTGGAGCGCCAGGCCGCACAGTGGGCCGGCAAGCTCGATGCCCAAGACGCCGGAACACGCAAGCGGGGTCGGCAGTTGTCCGACGGCGGCGCCCGGGCACGGTTCTATCACGCAGTCTGCGAGGCCCATTTGGCGCGCATCGTGCAGGTCGACCTCAAGAGCGAACGGTTCACCTACGCCATCAACGATCATGCTTTGCAGCACGCCCGGCTGATGGATGGAAAGTTGCTGCTGGTGACGAATGTGCTGGACCTGACCCCCGCCGATGTCGTCGCGCGCTACAAGTCTCTGGCTGACATCGAGCGGGGTTTTCGGGTGCTCAAGTCGGAGATCGAGATCGGCCCGATGTTCCACCGCTTGCCTGAGCGTATTCGTGCCCATGCCGCCATCTGCTTCATGGCCCTGATCCTGTACCGCGTCATGCGCAGGCGACGGCAGGCCAGCGCCACCCGCCTTTCCCCCGAGCGCGCCTTGGATAAGCTGCGCCGCATTCAACATCACCAGGTCACGCTGGGGGCCGCGCAACCCGCCGCGGGCCTGTCCACGATCCAGCAGGAGCACACCGACATCCTGTCGGCACTCACCATCAAAAAACCCACCCTGAACACGCAACTGACCCTCTTGTAGTGGAGCGAACCGATGCTCACACAAGAGAAATCAATGATTTACGCCGCGAACTGTCGAACTCGGGTGGCCATCGCCGCGGATGAACACCTCGCACCAGATGTCCTCGACCAGCGGAAGAAGTCGCCACCGCAGTGCGTTTCTCCGATTGACAACGGCATGGGCGAGGTCGCTGAGAAACTGGCCCTGGAACGGTTCCGCTTGGGCGATCTCAACCCAGGAGGGTGTGGGTTCATCGGCGCAGGGTAAAAGATACTCAGTGAGCGGTGGGTGCAATTCCAACGCAAGGGGGTCTTCGGCCAGTCGATAGCAAGGGCGCTCCGGCACGGGAGCAAAGTCGAGGGTGCAACGCACTTCGACGCAGTTGTCCCAGGCGATCGCCGATGGCGGCATCGTCACCAATCGCGCTTGCATCTGGTCGAGTGTGGCGCGAACCGCAGAGGAAGCCAGGTTGAGACGCTCCACCACAGCTTGGATGCACGGCATCTCCGCTGCTGGGATGCTGCTTGCCCATAACCTTGCGGGTAAGCGTCCCGCCAACCCCTCTTGACACCCGAAGTGAAGGTCAGGTGCTGAGTGCAGGGGGATTGGTATTCGCCCAGTTGTGCGGCAGCAATTCGC
>NZ_NCKP01000028.1:0-33560 GCF_002282795.1 Thiomonas sp. 13-64-67 | reverse complement strand
GAGGTCGTCAATGCGGATGCGCAGGTTTTCGATCCACTGACCGTAGGGACGCGCACTGGCGAGCTGGCTCTTGATTTCCTTGTCGTCGATGATGCGGCCGGCCTCCATGTCGATGAGGAACATCTTGCCCGGCTGCAGACGCCACTTCTTGACGATATGACTCTCGGATATGGGCAGCACGCCCGACTCGGACGCCATAATGACCAGATCGTCGTCGGTCACGATGTAGCGCGCCGGGCGCAGGCCGTTGCGATCGAGCGTGGCGCCGATCTGGCGGCCATCGGTAAAGGCGATCGCGGCCGGGCCGTCCCACGGCTCCATCATCGCGGCGTGATACTCGTAGAAGGCGCGGCGGCGCGGGTCCATCAGGGTGTGCTGCTCCCACGCCTCGGGAATCATCATCATCATGGCGTGCGACAGCGGGTAGCCCGCCATCAGCAGCAGCTCAAGGCAGTTGTCGAAGCTGGCGGTATCGCTCTGGCCGGGGTAGATCAGCGGCCAGAGCTTTTGCAGATCGGCGCCGAGCACCGGCGAAGACACGGCGCCTTCGCGCGCGCGCATCCAGTTGTAGTTGCCCTTGACGGTGTTGATCTCGCCGTTGTGCGCCACCAGCCGGTAGGGATGCGCCAGCGGCCACTCGGGGAAGGTGTTGGTGGAAAACCGCTGGTGCACCAGCGCCAGCGCCGACACCACGCGCGGGTCTTTGAGGTCTTTGTAGTACTCGCCCACCTGATCGGCCAGCAGCAGGCCCTTATAGACAATGGTGCGCGCCGACATCGACGGCACGAAATACTCTTTGCCGTGGCGCAGATCGAGCTTCTGGATGGCGTGGCTGGCGGTCTTGCGGATGACGAACAGCTTGCGCTCCAGCGCGTCGGTCACCATCACATCCGGGCCGCGGCCGATGAACACCTGGCGGATCACCGGCTCCTTGGCCCGCACGGTGGGCGACATCGGCATTTCGGCATCGACGGCCACATCACGCCAGCCGAGCAGTACCTGCCCTTCGGCACGGATGGCGCGCTCGATTTCTTGCTCGCAGGCCAGACGCGAAGCCTGCTCGCGCGGCAGGAAGATCATGCCCACGCCATACTCGCCCGGCGGCGGCAGTTCCACGCCCTGCGCCGCCATTTCTTCGCGGAAAAAAGCGTCTGGAAGCTGGATCAGGATGCCCGCGCCGTCGCCCATGAGCTTGTCGGCCCCCACCGCGCCGCGATGGTCGAGGTTTTTGAGAATGAGCAGACCGTTTTGCACGATGTCGTGCGACTTCACCCCTTTGATGTGCGCCACGAAACCCACGCCGCAGGCGTCGTGCTCGTTTTGCGGGCAATAAAGCCCGTCGCGGGACAGGGCGGCGATTTCGGCGCCAGGGGCGGAATTTAGGGGCGTGGACATGGCAGGCTCCGCAGTGAGTCAACAAGAGTCTGCGAATTTACTGCATCGCAGCACGCGACGCAACAAAAATTCACTATTCTGTCCCTATTAAATAGTAGAACTTGAAATCGACAAAATAAAAAAGGGACAGATTATTCTCACTGAGGCAGGCTAATCACGAGCAACTTTCATGCGCGGGCGCCCCCGCGGGGCAGGAGCCAACCGTCGCCCGCTCTCAGACTCCAACTCTTTTAGAAACGCCGCATCGCCCACTGCGAGGCCGCTGCGCAACGCGGCCTCCAGCGCCAGGCATTGCGGCGGCGCGACGCCGTGCGCCAAGCGCTCGCGGTAGGCCGCCTCGCGGGCAAAGGGCGTGTTGCCTAGTTGCCAGTAAGCGTCTGGCGCCGAAAGCAGCGGAGGCCGTGCACCGCCTGATGGCACTTCGCCGCAATGCGCCGCCTGGCTGCACCATGGCCAGGCGGCGGCACCGGCTAAGTCGGCGCGGTCTGCCGCGCGGTCGATCCACACCATCGCGGCCAGCTCCCAATCGCCGGGTTGAACCAGCGTGCTCTGAAACCGTCCGGCCCAGGCCGGTGCGCGCTGAATGGGCGGCGACGCCCCGGCCGACTCCGCCGATTCCGCCGACGTCGTGGACCGCGCGCGACTCGCGCGCCGCGCCAGCCCCTGGACATAGCGCGAAAGGTCGGCAGCGCTCTGCGGCGTGAGCAGCAACAGCACCGCTTCGGGCAACACGGCATAGCCATGCAGCCGCACCGAAGCCAGACTCAGCCCCTGCGCCATCCACAACACAAACTGATCGCGCTGGGCCGACGTCGCCAGAGGCGAGGCGCCGGGCGCGGCCTGCAATCGCACAAGATGCGCCCGTCCGGGGCGGCAAAAGCGAGCTTGCCGCGCCATCAGCGGCGCAGCGCCTCGCGCAAGGCAGCGATTTCGGCAGCGGCGGCGGGATTGAGTTCCAGCTCGCGCTGCAGCCGCACCGCGCGGCGAGCCCGTGCCAGCGCCTCGCCACTGAAGCGCCATTGCGCCACGGCGCTTGCGGGCTGCATCGGATCGATCACGCCCTCTTCGACCAGATGCACGATCTGCGTACGCTCCACCCGGCAAAGGGCACAGACCTGGTCGACCGTGATGTCGATCTGTTCTTCCAACACCACGCCGACCAAGGGCGCGGCATTCGCATTCGAGGGGGCGCTCATGATTGGGCTCCTTGGTACAGCGCGGCGCGCGGGTTGAACGAGGAGAAATCTTCCTGCAGACGACGGTAAGCCGAGCGGGCGGCCTCGGTATCCGCCGGGGGCAGCGCCACTTGCGCGACCACATACAGATCGCCCGGCGTAGCCCCGGGGATGCCGCGGCCCTTGAGCCGCAAGCGACGCCCGCTGCCGGTGGCCGGGGGAATTTTGAGCGCGACTTTGCCGTCAGGCGTGGGCACATTGACTTCGGCTCCCAGCGCTGCTTCCCACGGCGCCAGCGGCAGATCGATGAACACGTCGCGCCCTTCCACGCGGTAAAGCCCGTGGGGGTTGAAGCCGATTTCCAGATAAAGATCGCCCGCGCCACCCTCACCCAAACCCGGCGCGCCCTGGCCCGCCAGACGGATGTGCTGACCGGCGCGCACCCCTTTGGGAATCTGCACCTGCAGAGTGCGCTCGCGCGTCACCACATGCCCCTGCGCATCGACTTCGGGCATGCGAAGGTTGAGCGTTCGGGTCGCACCCCGGTAGGCGTCTTCCAGATCGATGAGGATTTGCGCATGGTGATCCTGCCCACGCAGGTGCATGCCTTGGGCTCCCGGCCCGCCCTGGCCTGCCCCCGCGCGCCGCGCGCCGCCGGCGCTGCGCGCGAACAGTGCCTCGAAAAAGTCGCTGAAATCGGCCTCGTTGCCCGGCATGCCGCCGCGCTGCTCGAAGCCCGCGCCCCAGTCCGGCGGCGGCTGAAAGTCTTGACCGGCGCGCCAGTTGCTGCCGAGCTGATCGTAGGCCGCGCGCTTTTCCGGGTCTTTGAGCACCTCGTATGCCTCGCCCAATTCCTTGAACTTGGCCTCGGAACCGGCTTCCTTGTTCACGTCCGGGTGGTATTTGCGGGCGAGCTTGCGGTAGGCGCGCTTGATTTCGTCTTGCGTCGCGCTGCGCTCCACGCCCATGACCTTGTAGTAATCCTTGTAGTCCATCGTGCTTCCTGTGCGGAAAATGAATCTTGAGATGAAGTGGGGACGGAATCTGAATTTGCAAAACGCTGAGCGCTATTTTCCACCGCATCGGCGCCTCGCAACCACGACCGTCTTGCTCGCCTAGAATGGAAGAGAGTGAATCCGCTGCGGCAGGCTTTGTCCTGCAAATCCCCAGGCGGAACTCTGCGCGGGTCAGGGTGCCCGCCCGTTGACGCCGTCAACGCCCGAGCCGGTTTCAACTGATGTCCGGCTGCTCAATTTTCCATCGCCGCCATCACACACCGCACGGATGAACACCACGACAACCCCGACCGAAGACACTCCTCAGCCTGAACGCTTTTCCGACCTGGCACTCGACGCGCGCATTCTGCGCGCCGTCAGCGATATGGGCTATGAAAAACTCACACCCATCCAGGCCAAGGCCATTCCGCTGTTGCTGGATGGGCGCGACATCATGGGCGCCGCGCAGACCGGCACCGGCAAGACCGCCGCGTTCTCCCTGCCCATCCTGCAGCAGCTCTTGCCGCTGGCGTCGACCAGCGTTTCTCCGGCGCGTCACCCGGTGCGCGCGCTGATGCTGGCACCCACGCGCGAGCTGGCCGATCAGGTCTACACCAATCTCAAGGCCTATGCCAAGCACACGCCGCTGCGTTGCGCCTGCGTGTTCGGCGGCATGGACATGGCGCCGCAGAAGGCCGAGCTGCGCACCGGGGTCGATCTGCTGGTGGCCACGCCCGGGCGCCTGCTCGACCACCTCGAAGCCAAGACCGTCAACCTGGGCCAGGTGCAATTCGTGGTGCTCGACGAGGCCGACCGCATGCTCGACATCGGCTTCCTGCCCGACCTGCAGCGCATCCTCGGCTTTCTGCCCAAACAGCGCACCACCCTGCTGTTCTCGGCCACGTTCTCCACAGAGATCAAGCGACTGGCGCAGAGCTATTTGCAAAACCCGCTGCTGGTCGAAGTGGCCCGCCCCAACGCGACCGCGACCAATGTGGAGCAGCGCGTCTATCAGGTGGAAGAAGACGACAAGCGCGCCACCCTGGTGCAACTGCTGCGCGACAACCCGCTGCCGCAGGTCATCGTGTTCGTCAACAGCCGCCTCGGCGCCGGCCGCCTGACCCGCTTGCTGGAGCGCGACGGCATCAAGGCCGCAGCCATGCACGGCGATAAATCGCAGGCCGAACGCCTCACCACGCTGGAGGCCTTCAAGCGCGGCGAGATTCAGGCGCTGGTCGCCACCGACGTGGCCGCGCGCGGACTCGACATTGCCGAACTACCCGGTGTGGTGAATTACGACGTGCCCTTCAGCGCCGAAGACTATGTGCACCGCATCGGCCGCACGGGTCGCGCCGGCGCCTCCGGCCTGGCCATTACCCTGGCAACGGCGCGCGACGCGCGCTCTCTGGCCGATATTGAGAAGCTGATCAAGCGCCAGTTTGAAAAGCAGACCGTATCGCTTGAGCGCGCGCCTCGGCCGCGCCGCGATGCGGACGAGACGCGGGAACACCGCAGCGCGCGTGCGCCTCGTGCACTGCCGGGCGAAATCGGCGCCTCGGTGCCGGTGCCTCCACGCGTTTCACGATCTTCGCGGCAGGACCCCTGGTTTGACAAACCCTATGAGGCCGACCCGAATGCCCAGCCCGTTTGGGAGGCCACATCGGCTTCACCCGGAAGCGGCGCGCGCTCGACGTCTTCGAACATCCGCCCGCGACGCAGAATCGCCGCCCTGCTGGGCGGAAGCGATCCGAAATAAGCCGATTCGGCAACGCGAAGACGCTCCCCCTCGGGGGGCCTGACGCAAGCGCGGCAGGTCTGGGGGCGCTATCAGGTGTCCTTCGGCTCACCGCCCTCGCGGGGAAGTAGCTTGAATTCCGACGAGTCGGGTTCGGCAGGCTCGGCCTTTGAAGTCTGCGGCTCCAGCGGCAACTCGAAGTCCAGATCGAGATGTGGCGGTTCTGAGAGAGTCGCCAGTTCCACATGCTCCACCTCGGTGGCGGGCATGCCTTCAGGAAAGCGGTCACGCGCAACCGCGTACAGCATCAGCAGATCGCGGTAGGCCGCCAGCTCGAAACCCATGCGGTGTTGATGCGGGTCGTCAAGCAACATGCGCTCGAGCACGTTCACGATCTGCGGTTCGCCCCAGGTCATGGTGATGAGTTTCATCGCACGGTCGTAATCCATCAGATCGCGGCCCTGCGATTGCCGCAAGGCATCGGCATCTGCCTCCCAAGGCGGCACGGCCACGTTGAAGCGACGCTGAAAGCGGCTGTAGAGCGACTCGAACTCGGCCTTGCGCCCATGCTTGCGGTACAGATCGAACAGCAGCAGATAGGGCAGCGCGAAGCTGTCGCTGGCATTGTCGTCGAGCGATTCTTCGAGCAGGGCCATGGCGCGGTCTTCGTCGCCGGTTTCGATGAAGTATTCGGCCAGATGCCCGGCGTCCATCATCTCATCGACATGCACCTGCTTGTCCTGGCTCATGGGCTGCATGAAGCGCGAATCCCAGTCGATTCCGGAGTCTCCCCATTGACCCGCTTTGGCGGATTGGAGAGAGGGCGCGTCGATTTCGGGCTGCAAAGGTCGGCCGTCCACCAACGGGGCCAGACCAAAAGGCAGCACGGCTGGCGCGATGGTGCTGGCCTGCACCGACATCGAGGTCATGGCCACGGTGGGCGCCTGGGCAGAAGCGGCCCGCTCGGGTTCCGCCGCAACCCGGTGGCCCACGGAAGCTGACTCGAAGGGGCTGCGCGACAGACCCGGATCGGCGCCGCGCCGCCACAGCCAGAAACTCAGCAGCGCGAGCGCGATCAGCGCCGCAACCAGGGCGTACACCAGGCTGGCGGAATAGCGCTGCGAGCGCACCTGCCCCAATTCGGCTTGCGACTGTTGCAACTGCTGTGAGGCTTGCTCGAACTGCCGCTGCAGCACATTCGCCCGGTCCTGCAGAGCGTTGATCTGCTGCAGGGTCGGCTGGGCCTCGCCTGGGGCAGCGGTCGCGTCCATGATGAGCTGGCGCAGTTGATTGAGCTGGCTGCGCTGCTCGGCGCTGAGGGCGGGCACGGCCGCGGGCAGCGCGGTCGCCAGACGCAGTTGCGGCACAGCGGCGAAGTCGGCCGCGTTGAAATCATCGAGTTCGAGTCGGTTGCCTGCATGAACCGGCGCGAGCGGCGCCTTGAGGGGCTCAGCCCGGCGGCGCTCCACCTTCGCTTTGGCGGGTTCATGCCCTTCGTGGCGCGCAAGCTCTTGCCGCGCTGACACGGGCGCCTTCGCGCGTTCAGCTTTCGGCGCGGCCTTTTTCACGACTGGCGCCTCAGACGGCGACTGACGTGACCCCGGCGTTTGCGCTGGCGCCGCGACCTCGCTGGACGGCGCCTGCCCCGCAGAACGATTGCCAACCGCACTGCCTGCAACCATCGGCAATTCGGGCGTCGGCGGATCGACCAGCAAGGTATAGACCTGAGTGCGTTGGTACTGGCAGGCCAGGTGCAGACGCACGATCAGAATCGGCTCGCGCAGCGCTTGCTGGCTGCGCAGTAACAAGGTCAGACCGTCAGCCGACGGCTTGGAAGTGATCGCCAGCGCCCCCACCCCGCCGCCAAACTCGCCCGATTGCGCCTGGGCCTGCACGCATGACAGCGGCAAGGACTCCTGCGCATCGAGATGCACCGGAATCGTCATCTGCAGGGTGCGGCCGAGTTCGGCGCGCGTTTGCGGGGCGCCGATCATCAGCGCCTGCGCTGGAGTCACGAACTGCGCCGCGAGCCCGACCGCAACCATCCAGGGCCGCAAGCACAAGAGCAGGCCATTGCAAGTCGTTAGAAAAGAGGCGAAACGGCGGAAAACTGAGGGCATTGCAGCGCAAATAAGGGCCGACATCAAAATGTGTCGAATAATTTGAAAGCAATGTATCACGCAGCTTTCATTCCAATTGGCGCCAACAAAATCCGGATGAAAAGGGTGTGAAAAAATTAACAATCGCCTGATTTTCTGTGGGAAACACCCCACAGTCCCCGGCCGCGCATGGCGAGCTGAATATGATGCTTGCACCTCTGGCCCCACCCTCTCTGCATGAGCGCCGAACTCCGAGCCGAACGTCAGGGCGACAGCCTCGTGCTGCGCCTGCACCACCCCGAAAGCCGCAACGCCCTGAGCGCCGCGCTCTGCTCGGCCGCGCTGGAGGCGCTCACCACGGCGCAACGTGATGGCGAGATCCGCGCCGTGGTGCTCACCGGAAGCGAACATCACTTCTGCAGCGGCCTGCACGACACCAGCGCACTTGACGCCTTGCACGATTGCATCCTCGCCCTGCGCGATTGCGAACCGCTGGTGGTCGCAGCGGTCGAAGGCCAGGCGCGTGGCGCCGGAGCCGCGCTGGCGCTGGCCTGCGATCTGCTCGTCGCGGCCGACAACGCCCAGTTCCAGCTGATCGACCCCCTGCTGCCCGAGAGCGACGTGGGCGGCGCGCAATGGCTGGCCGCCCAACTGCTGCCGCGGCCCGCGTGCAACGAGGCCGCGCTGCCCGGTCTGGGACTCGGCGCGGCTCGGCTGCACCAGCTCGGCGTGGTCAACCGCCTGTGCCGGCCCACCGACGCGCTGCAGACCGCGCTGCAACTGGTCGAAGCCATTCCCGGCGCTTCGGGCGGGCCGCGCAAAGTCCTGCCCAATGCGCCGAGCTACGCCAGCGCCCTGCATGTTCATCTGGCCAGCCAGATCCTGCCGCCGCGCGACTGAGAGGGTGTGAACGCTCCCATGCCGCCCAGATCGGTCGAAACCGCGCCTTCGCCGCGCGTCAGCACCCTGCAAACCCGGCTGCACCGCTTTATGCACACGGTGGTGCTGCCGCACGAAGGCGCCATCAACGCCGCCCTGCGCCTGAGCGCGACCAGGCCGCAGGACGCCGTCGGCCCGCTACTCGCCCCCCTCCGCCAGAAGGCCCAACTGGCGGGGCTATGGAATCTGTTTCTGCCCATCTCCCCCCGCGCCAGCCAGGGGTTGAGCCATTGGGAATACGCGCCGATGATCGAAGCCATGGGCCACATCCCCTGGGCAGCCGAGGTGTTCAACAGCGCCCAACCGGACGCGGGAAACATGCAGTTGCTCGACAGCTACGGCAGCGAAGCGCTGAAAGATGCCTGGCTCGACCCGCTGCTGCGCGCCGAGACCCGCAGCGCCTGGGCCGCCGCCGAGCCCGACGCCGAGCTGCACAACCCGGACTCGCTGCAGTGCCACGCCACGCAAGACGGCAATTCCTGGCGCCTGAGCGGTCAAAAAACCTGGGTGCAAGGCCTGCTGGACCCGCGCACCGCCAGCCTGCTGGTGCTGTGCCGCACCGATGCGCAGGCGGCCCTGCATCGCCAGTTCAGCGTGCTGCTCGTGCCGCTCAAGACCGATGGCGTGCAGATCGGTCGGCACTTGCAGGGCTGGGGTACGGCGCAGAAGGCTTTGGCCGAAGTGTCTTTCGAAAACGCACGCGTGCCCATCCATCATGTGTTGGGCCAGCCGGGACAGGGCCTGGAGATTTTGCAAGCCCGCCAGCGCATCGTCGGCCTGCACGATGCGCTGTGGTGTCTGGGCGCTGCGGAGCGCGCCCTCGATCTGCTGATCGCGCGGCTGCAAACCCGGCGCATCGGCGAACAGCTCGCGGTGCATCACCCGGTCTGGCAGCAGCGCATCGCCCGCACCCGCACCGGGCTGGACACCACCCGCATGCTGGCGCGGCGCAGCGCCTGGCAGATGGACCAGAACGACAGCCACCTGCCCCCGCAGGAACTCGCCATGCTGCAAAGCCTGGCCCTGCCGCTGGCGGTGGATGCGGTGCAATGGAGCATCCTCGCGCACGAGGCCGACGCGCTAGACGACAGCCTGCCCCTGGCCGGTCTGTCCGCGCAATTGCGGCTGATGCAGCAACTCACCCCGCCCATCGAGGTGCTCCACGCCCAGATCGCCCAGGGCGAACTGCTGCGCTGAACGAGCGCCTGCAGCAAGGCGGCAAACGTCGCACAATGAGGCGCACCGTTCACCTCGCCGCACAGACGGCGCCTCCCGCCATGATCGACCTCTACTCCTGGGCCACCCCCAATGGCCACAAAATCCACATCCTGCTCGAAGAACTCGGCCTGCCCTACCGGGTGCACGGCGTGAACATCGGCCGCGGCGAACAGTTCGCGCCCGACTTTCTCGCCATCAGCCCGAACAACAAGATTCCCGCCCTGATCGACAGCGACGGCCCGGATGGCCAACCCATCAGCGTGTTCGAGTCGGGCGCCATCCTCCTCTATCTGGCCGAGAAGACCGGCCGCTTTCTGGGCACAGGGCCGCGGGCGCGCATCGCCACGCTCGAATGGCTGATGTGGCAGATGGGCAGCATCGGCCCCATGCTCGGCCAGGCGCACCACTTCCGCCAGTACGCCCCCGAGAAAATCGACTACGCCATCGCCCGCTATACCAACGAGGCGCGCCGGCTCTACGGCGTGCTCGACCGGCGGCTAGCGTCGCAGCCCTATCTGGCCGGTGACGACTACACCATCGCCGACATCGCCGTCTTTCCGTGGTGTCGCAGCGCCGCCAATCAGGGCATAGACTGGGCCGAGTTTGCGCATGCCAAGCGCTGGTTCGACGCCATCGCCGCGCGGCCCGCGGTGCAGCGCGGGGTGCAAGTGCTGACCGACGTGCGCCCGGCCGAGATGGACGCCACCGCGCGCGAACACTTGTTCGGCAGCACCCAATACCAGCGCCGCTGAAGGAGCTCGTTATGAAGTTCGTCCGCTACGGCCGCAACGGCCAAGAGCAGCCCGGCCTGATCGACGCGCAGGGCCGCCTGCGCAGCCTCGGCGGCATCGTCGACGAGATCGACGCCAGCGTCTTCGGCCGACCTCAGGCGCTGCGCGGCATCGACGCTGAAAGCCTGCCGCTGGTGGGCGGCAAGCCTCGGCTGGGCGTGCCCTTCGTCGGCATCAGCAAGTTCATCGCCATCGGCCTGAACTACCGCGACCATGCCAACGAGGCGCGCATGGCCATCCCGACCTCGCCCATTGTGTTCAACAAGTGGACGACCTGCATCAGCGGCCCGAACGATGCGGTGCTGCGCCCGCCCGGCGCGCACAAGCTCGATTGGGAAGTCGAACTCGGCGTGGTCATCGGGCGCGAGACGCGCTTTGTGCGCGAGGCCGATGCGCTCAAACACGTGGCCGGGTATTGCCTGGTCAACGACGTGTCCGAGCGCGCCTATCAGCTCGAACAGGGCAGCCAGTGGAATCTGGGCAAAGGCTGCGACACCTTCGGCCCGATCGGCCCCTTGCTGGTCAGCCGCGACGAGATCGCCGACCCGCAGAACATCGACCTCTGGCTCGACGTGAACGGTGAGCGCATGCAGACCGGCAACACGCGCGACATGATTTTCGGCGTGGCCTACCTCGTCGCCTATCTCAGCCGCTACATGACCCTGCTGCCCGGCGACCTCATCGCCACCGGCACGCCGCTCGGCGTGGGCATGGGCCGCAAGCCCCCGCGTTATCTGCAGCCCGGTGATGTGGTCACGCTCGGCAGCCCACAACTCGGCACGCAGCGGCAGGAGATCCGCCCCGCTCCACAGCGTCCGCTGTGACCGGCACCGCAGCCCGCGTGGTGACCTGCGCAGAGACCTGCGCGGCAAAGTTCATCCCCTGCGGCTATTCTTGAGCTTCACCCTGGAGGGCGTTGCCATGCCGACACTCGATCTGGCCTTGCCGCTGCACGCGCATGACCATTCGCATGAACACCCGCACGACCATCTATTGCAAGCGGTGCTGCACACCCGCGCGCGCAGCGTGGCGCTGGTGCAGGGGCTGAGCGATGCCGACTGCACCGTGCAGTCCATGCCCGACGCCAGCCCGGCCAAATGGCATCTGGCGCACACCACCTGGTTTCTCGAGGAGTTCATCCTCGCGCCGCATCTGCCGGGTTACCGCGTGTTCGATCCGGCCTTCCGTTATCTCTTCAACTCGTATTACGACACCGTCGGCCCACGCCACCCGCGCCCGCAGCGCGGCCTGCTCACCCGGCCGCCGCTCGAACAGATTCTGGCCTTTCGCGCCCATGTCGATGCGGCACTGCAACGTCTGGCGCCCGAGGCCGCGCCAGCCTCTTTGCTCGAACTTGGGCTGCACCACGAGCAGCAGCATCAGGAATTGCTGCTCACTGATCTGCTGCATCTGTTTGCGCAAAACCCGCTGCACCCTGCTTATCGCGCCGCGCCCGGCCCCATGCCCGGCGTGCAGAACCCGGCACCGGTGCGCTGGGTGAGTTTTTCCGGCGGTCTGACCGACATCGGCCATGCCGACGAACGCTTCGCCTTCGACAACGAAGGCCCGCGCCACCGCGTCTGGCTGGACGACTACGCCCTGGCGCAACGCCCTGTGTGCAACGCCGACTGGCTCGACTTCATCGCCGACGACGGCTACGCCACACCCGCTCTCTGGCTGGCCGACGGCTGGCGCTGGGTGCAGGAGCAGAACATTCGCGCACCCGCCTACTGGCAGGCGCACGGCGATGGCTTTCACACCCAGGCCATGACCCTGCACGGCCTGCAGCCCCTGCTGCCGCAGGCGCCCGTGACTCACCTCAGTTTTTACGAAGCCGATGCCTACGCCCGCTGGGCCGGCGCGCGTTTGCCGACCGAGTTCGAGTGGGAGGCCGCCTCGCGCCGCCAGCCGCTGTCGGCCGCGACGCCCGCGCAATTCGCCGATCACCCGTGGCGGTTTCCCCTGCCCGCTGATGAAGCGGCCACCGACGGCCTGCAGACCCTCTGGGGCGGCGTGTGGGAATGGACGGCCAGCGCCTACCTGCCCTACCCCGGCTTTCACCCGGCGCCCGGCGCCGTGGGCGAATACAACGGCAAATTCATGAGCGGTCAGATGGTGCTGCGCGGCGGCTCCTGCGCCACGCCGCCAGGCCATATCCGCCCGACCTATCGCAACTTTTTTTACCCCCACCAGCGCTGGCAATTCACCGGTCTGCGGCTGGCGCGGGCCTGAAACAGAAAGGATCGCCGATGCCTGCGCAGACCGCCACTGTCCTGCACCCGCCCGACTTGCCCGACCTCAACCCCGAGTTCGCCACGCAAGTGCTCGAAGGCCTGAGCGCTCATCCCAAACGCATTCCCTCCACCTGGTTCTACGACCACCGCGGCTCGGAACTGTTCGAGCAGATCACCGAGCTGAACGAGTACTACCTCACCCGCAGCGAAACTGCGCTGCTGCGCAACCTGCATGACGAGTTTGCCCAACTACCCGCTGGCGCGGCCGTGATCGAATTCGGCAGTGGTTCCAGCCGTAAAACCCCCTTGCTGCTGGGCGCCCTGAACGCCCCCGCGAGCTACACCGCCATCGACATCAGCGGCGACTTTCTGCGCCAGTCGGTGCGCGGGCTGCAACTGCGTTTTCCCCAGCTGGATGTGCACGCGCTGGAAGCCGATTTCACCGCCCCGCTGCACTGGCCCGCCGCGCTGGAGGCCGACGTGCGGCAACAGCCCCGCATCGGCTTTTTTCCCGGCTCGACCATCGGCAACTTCACCCCGGAGCAGGCGGTGCGCTTTCTGCATGGCGCGGCGCAATTTCTCGGCCCCGGCGCGCATTTGCTCGTCGGCGTGGACGGCACGCAGGACAAGGCCAAACTCATTCCCGCGTATGACGACGCCCGCGGCGTAACGGCGGCGTTCAACCGCAATCTGCTCACCCGCATCAACCGCGAACTCGGCGCCGATTTCAATGCGCAGGCGTTCCGGCATGTGGCCCGCTTCGACCCCGCGCACGGCCGCATCGAGATGCATCTGCTCAGCCCCCGGCCGCAGACCGTGCGCCTGCTCGGGCAGAGCTTCACCTTTGCAGAAGGCGAGACTCTGCACACCGAAAATTCCTACAAATACCCGCTGGCGATGTTTCAGCGCCTGGCGCACTCGGCGGGGTGGACGCCGCAGAAACACTGGCTCGCCGCCGATACCGATGTTGCGCTGCACTGGCTGCAGCGGTGAGGCGGTTGGCCGCCCACCGCGTCAGCGCGGCTCTGCGTCGGTCGGCGCTTCGCGCACCGGATGCTTGAGCAGCTTGCGCTGCAGGGTGCGGCGGTGCATCTGCAGCGCGCGGGCGGTGGCGGAGATATTGCCGTCGTGCTCGGCCAGCACCTTCTGAATGTGCTCCCACTCCAGCCGATCGACCGGCAACGGCTGGGCGGCCACGGCGCGGTCGGCCTCGGGTTCATCTTGTTCCAGCGCGGCGAGGATGTCGCTCACCGTCGCCGGCTTGGGCAGATAGTTGGTCGCGCCGAGCTTGATGGCATCGACCGCGGTGGCGATGCTGGCGTAGCCGGTCAGCAGCAGGATGCGCAGGTCGGGATAGGCCTCGCGCAGCGGCGCAATCAGCGTCAGACCGCTATCGCCGGGCAGGCGCAGATCGAGCACCGCCGCGTCGAACGCCGCCGTACCGATGAGCGCGCGCGCGGCGGGCGCCGAATCGGCATGCCACACGGAAATGCCGCGCCGTTCCATGGAATTGCGCGTGGCGGCAGCCAGCGCGGCGTCATCTTCGACCAGCAACAGATTCATCGGTTTGCCATTCATTGAGTTGGATCGAGGCGCGGCCATTGCAGCGTGGCGCTCAGCCCGCCGCCCGCGCGTCGTGCCACGGTGAGCGTGCCACCGAGGCGCTCGATCCCGGCGCGGGCCAAGGCCAGCCCGAGGCCGCGCGTCTCGCCCTTGGTACTGACGAAATCGTAGCCTGCCCGCGCCAGCCGATCATCCGACAGACCGGGGCCGCGGTCGAGCACATGCACGCGCAGACTGGTCGCGTCCCAGTCGGCCTCGACTTCCACCGCGTCGGGGCTGGCGTCGGCGGCGTTGTTGAGCAGACTCACCAGTGCGGCGTTCAGACCCGCATCCACCCGCAGCACCGGGGGCGAACCTGCGCTGCGCAGTGCGAGCCCCGCCTGCGACTGCGGTCGCATGAGGTGCCAGTGCTCCAGCGTTTGCTCCAGCCAGTGCGCCAGCGTTTCGGTCTGGTCGCTGCGGCTGCGAGCGGCGCCGGCTGCCGCGGTGATGTGACCAAGCACGGTGCGGATCTGCGCCACCTGCGCCTGCATGCGCTGCAGTTGGGGCCCGAGTTCATCGTCGCCCGCGTAGTCGGCCTGCAAATCGTCCACCGTCATCGCCAGGGTGGACACGGGCGTAGCGAGTTCATGCGCGGCGGCGGCGGCCTGCATGCCCAGCGCGAACAGATGCTGGTCGCGCAGACCGACTTCACGGCTGCGGGCCAGTTCGATTTCGCGCTCGCGCAAGGCTGAAGCCAGACGCGCCACCACCGCCGCCACCAGCAGCGCCGTGATGAGAAAGTTGCCCCACATGCCCGTCAGATGCTCGCCGAGCATGCCGGTCGCGACCCCGCAGGCCTCGGTCAACGGGGTGGGGAAGAATGACACCAACGAGTAAAGCGTGATGACCACCGCCGTCATGGCCCAGACATAGAACCAGGGCAGAGCCACCGCACTCAGGACGAGCGGTATCAGCAGCAGGGAGATGATGGGGTTGACCTCGCCGCCGCTCCAATACACCAGCAGGGCAAGAATGAGGGCATCGGCCAGCAGGTGGACGAAACCGCCGAAGGCGCCCAAGCCGCGGCGGCTGCGAATCTGCCACCACAGCAAGACGCCGAGGGCCGCCTGAAGGCCGATCAGCCCCAGCACTTTGTAGACCGGCCAGGTGATGTCGAGGAAGTGATGCGCCCAGGGCAGCACCGCCAACTCGGCCAGCAGCATGGCCACGCGCGCCGCGAGCAGCCGGGTCAGGGTGACAGCCGGCAGATGTGGCGAAGCCGACAAAGAAGCTTGCGCTCCCTGATCGGCAAGGGGCAAACGCGGAATAAGGGAGGACAGCGGCATGGAGCCATTTTAGGAAGCCCTTGCGGCACGCCAGTACGCGGTTCTCCCTGCGACGCACTGCCGCAGGGAGAACCCGAGCCTGTTACGGCAGCAGCACCGTCGAGCCGATGGTCTTGCGGGCTTCGAGATCGCGATGCGCCTGCGCCGCCTCGGCCAGCGGGTAGCACTGGTTGATGTTAATCTTCACCTGCCCGCTGCGAATCAGCGCGAACAGCGCATCGGCCATTTGCTGCTTCACCACCGGATCGGCCATATGCGTGCCCAGCGTGGGGCGGGTGACATAGAGCGAACCGGCTGCCGCCAGGTCGGTGAGCTTGATCGGCGGCACCGCCCCCGAGGCATTGCCGAAGCTCACCATCAGGCCGAAGGGCTGCAGGCAGGCGAGCGAACGCTCCCAGGTGTCGCGGCCAATCGAGTCATAGACCACCGGCACGCCGCGTCCTGCGGTGAGGTCTTTGACCTGGGCGACGAAATCGTCCTGCACATAGTCGACGGCGTGGGCGTAGCCGTTTTCCAGCGCCAGCGCGCATTTCGCCGCCGAGCCCGCCGTGCCGATAAGCGTAGCGCCCAGCGCCCGTGCCATCTGTCCGGCAATCAGCCCGACTCCGCCGGCGGCGGCGTGAAACAGCGCCACATCCCCGGCCTTGAGCGCGCGGGTGCGATGCAGCAGGTAATACGCCGTCAGGCCTTTGAGCAGACTGGCCGCAGCCACCTCGAAAGCGATGTCGCCGGGCAGTTTGATCAGCGGCGCCACCGGAACCACCCGGCGCTGCGCATACGCGCCGGGCGCGCCGGTGCAGTAGCCCACGCGGTCGCCCACCGCAAAGCCCTCCACCCCCGGCCCCACCGCCTCGATCACCCCGGCGGCCTCGCCACCCAGACTGCCCGGCAGCGGCTGTGGGTACAGGCCGGTGCGGTGATACACGTCGATGAAATTCAGCCCGATGGCTTCCTGGCGCACCCGCACCTGGCCCGGGCCGGGATCGGCCAGTTCTTGCTCGCGCCATTGCAGCACTTCGGGGCCGCCGTGTTGATCGAACCGGATCGCGTGGGTCGTCGTCATGTCTCTTCCTTTGTCGTGGGTTGTTCGTGCAGCCACAGCCACAGTGCGGGTAGGCACAGCAAGGCTAGTGCCGCGGCCAAGGTGAACAGGGCCGCCGCGCCGATGGTCTGCCACAGCCAGCCCGCGCCGATGGCCGCGAGCAATTGCATCAGCCCGATGGTCAGGTGATACAGGCCGAACGCGGTGCCGCGCAACTGCGGCGGCGCGGCCTCGGCCACGGCTGCGGAGAGTAATCCCTGCGTGAGCCCCATGTGCAGCCCCCACAGCGCAACCCCCAGCCAGAACCCGGGCATTCCCAGCGGCAGCACGCCGCCGAGCAACAACATGGCAGCCGCCAGCACCGCCAGCCCCAGGCCGAACAGCCGCTTGCGCCCCCAGCGCGCCGCCAGCAGACCCACCGGGTAGGCCGAAAGCGCGTAGGCCAGCGACAGCACCAGCGTGACCAGCGCGATCCACACCACCGACACGCCGATCTGGTCGCCGCGCAGCACAAGAAACGCCTCGGTCAGCCGCGCCACGGTAAACAGCGCGGCCAGGCTGACGACCTGCCAGAATGCCGGAGGCAACTCGCGCGCTGCGCGCCAGTCCATGCCCTTCTTGCCCGCCTTGGCCGTCGCCCTGTCGGCTTGAAGCCGACGCGGTTCGCGCACGCCCAAAGCCAGAATCGCCACTGCGATGACTGCCGGAATCACCCCGAACCACAGCACCAGCCGCAGGTTGTCGGCATACACCGCCAGCAGGCCGATGGCCGCCAGCGGCCCGAGCACCGCGCCCACGGTATCCAGACTTTGCCGCAGGCCGTAGGCGGCATTGCGCAGCGCGGGCGGCGTGGCGTCGGCCACCAGCGCGTCGCGCGGCGCACCGCGGATGCCCTTGCCGATGCGGTCGATGAAGCGCGCCGCGATCACCTCGCCCGCGCCCGAAGCCAGCGGAAACAGCGGCTTGGTCAGCGCCGACAGGCCATAGCCCGCCACCGCCAGCCATTTGCGCGAACCCATGCGGTCTGACCACACGCCCGACACCACCTTGAGCATCGACGCCGTGGCCTCGGCAATGCCCTCGACCACCCCGACACTGAGCACGCTCAGCCCCAGCACCGTGGTCATGTAAACCGGCAGCAGGGCGTGGATGAGTTCGGACGACATGTCCATGAACAGGCTGACCAAACCCAGCATCCACACGGTGCGGGGCAAGCGGCTGCTTGTTGGATCAGAAGGGAGTTGCATGCGGAATTTGTGGTGAGTGGCCCTGTGCCGGGCGTTAAGCGCAGTCTAAGCGCCTGCCGCTAAAGTCCGGTCTGTATCCATTTGCAATCCAGCCCCATGCGCCTGCTCCTGGTTGAAGATGATGTGATGATCGGCGAAAGCGTGCTCGACGCCTTGCGCGGCGAGGGCTACGCGGTGGACTGGGTGCGCGACGGCGCCGTGGCCGACTCGGCGCTGCGCACCGAGCAGTACGACCTGGTGCTGCTCGATCTGGGCCTGCCCAAGATGGACGGCATCGCCGTGCTCAAGGCGCTGCGCACCCGGCGCGAAACCACCCCGGTGCTCATCGCCACCGCGCGCGACGCCGTCTCGGCGCGCATCGCCGGGCTCGACGCCGGGGCCGACGACTATGTGCTCAAACCCTACGACCTCGACGAACTCTCCGCCCGCATCCGCGCGCTGCTGCGCCGGGCGGCGGGGCGGGCCGAGCCGGTGTTCAGCTACGGCCGCATCAGCCTGAACCCGGCCACGCACGAAGCCCTGCTCGACGGCGAGCCAGTCGCCCTGTCGCAACGCGAGTGGGCCGTGCTCGAAGCCCTGATCGCCCGCCCCGGCATGATTCTGTCGCGCGCCCAGCTCGAAGAAAAACTCTATAGCTGGAAGGACGAAATTTCGAGCAACGCGGTGGAGGTGTACGTTCACAGCCTGCGCAAGAAGCTGGGGCCCGACCTCATCCGCAACATCCGCGGCATGGGCTACATGATCGCCAAGGAGCCCGCGCCTGCAAGCCCGAGCCGTGATGGCGGCGGTGACGGCCGCCACACGCCAGAAGCCGATAGCGTTGAAGATGGCGGAGATAGCGGCGACGGCGGCGGCGATGGGGGCGGCGATTGAAATCCCTGCGCGCCCGCCTGCTGCTGCTGCTCTCAGTGGCCGTCACCCTGGCGGCACTGGTGCAGGCGGTGGCCGTGTTCCGCAACGCCATGAACGAGGCCGACGCGGTGTTCGACTATCACCTGCAGCAACTCGCGCTCAGCCTCGCCAGCGGCGATATGGGCCTGCCCGGTTTCGGCCCCAATGTCAGCGCGGGCAACGATGTGGACTATGTCGTTCAGGTCTGGGCGCCCGATGGCAAACGCATTTACGTCTCGCGCCCACGCAGCGAGCTGCCCAGCCAGGCCGTGCTCGGCTACACCAATGTGCAGGTTGGCGGCGAGCAGTGGCGCGTCTATTCCATGCAGGCCGGGGGGCGCACCATTCAGGTCGGCCAGAGCACCGCCACGCGGCAGGCGTTGGCGCTGGGCTTCGCGCTGCGTTCCATCTGGCCGATGGCCGTCATCGCGCCGCTGCTGCTGCTGGCCGTTGCGTGGGTGGTGCGACGCTCGCTGCGACCGCTGAGCGATCTGTCGCGCGAGCTGGAGAACCGCGCCGCCACCAGCTTCGACCCGCTCGACCCGCACCCCGTGATCAGCGAAATGCAGCCCGTGGTGCGCGCGATGAACGGCCTGTTCTCGCGCACTCGGCAGGCCTTCGATACCCAGCGCATGTTTGTGGCCGACGCCGCGCATGAACTGCGCTCGCCGCTGGCCGCGCTCAAGGTGCAGGTGCAAATGCTCGGCCGCGCGCACGACGACGCCCAGCGCGGCGTGGCGCTGGCCCGGCTGGAAAGCGGCATCGACCGCGCCAGCCATCTGGTCGAACAACTGCTGCTGCTGGCGCGCAACGAGTCGGGCGCCGAAGAGGCGCTCACCGCTGTGAGCCTGCTCGACACCGCGCGCCTGGCCCTGTCCGACACCGCCGAACTCGCCCAGACCCGCGGCGTGGACGCCGGGATGGAAGACGCCGAAGACTGCACCGTGCTCGCCCCGGCCAGCGGCCTGCGCATTCTGGTGCGCAACCTGGTGGACAACGCCCTGCGCTACACCCCCACAGGCGGCCGGGTGGACGTGCGGGTGCGCTGTGAAATGATGCCGGTATCGGCCGAAACCCACGGTACAGCAGCGCAAGACGCATCCGCTGCCATTCGGCCGCAGCGCATGGCCGTGCTCGAAGTGGACGACTCCGGCCCCGGCATTCCGCCCGAAGACCGTGATCGCGTGTTCGACCGCTTCTATCGCCGCGAAAACGCCCCGCCCGGCGGCAGCGGCCTGGGTCTGGCCATCGTGCGCAGCGTGGCCGAACGCTGCGACGCCCGCATCGAACTCGACACCTCCCCACTGGGCGGGCTGCGGGTGCGGGTAATTTTTGCGTCCGCAGGGCACACGCTCCCGCGCTGAAAAAAAACCGGCGCTTGGCGGGCTTCAGTCCAGGTTAAGGCCCATCACCGAGTCTTTAATCAAGACGCCGCCGCGCTTGCCGCGTTGCAGCAATTGCGTTTCAATCGGCTCGCTGACCCGCTTGCCTAGCTACTTTCCACTCAGGAGACCCCCATGACCATGCAACTCAGCCTCAAGGACAAAACCGCCATCATCACCGGCGCCGCCAGCGGCATCGGCAAAGAGATTGCCGAAACCTATGCCAAGGCGGGCGCCAAAGTCGCCATTGCCGACCTGAACCTCGACGCCGCCAACGCCACCGCCGAAGCCATCAACAAGGCCGGTGGCAAAGCCATGGGCGTGGCGATGAACGTGACCGACGAAGCGCAGGTGAACGCCGGCTGCGCGGCGGTGGCCAAGGCCTTCGGCCCGGTGGATATTCTGGTGTCGAACGCCGGCATTCAGATCGTCAATCCGATTGAAGACTTTGCCTTCGCCGACTGGAAAAAGCTGCTCGCCATCCACCTCGACGGCGCCTTTCTCACCACCAAGGCCGTGCTGCCGGGCATGTATGCCAAGAAGGGCGGCGTGGTGATTTACATGGGCTCGGTGCATTCGCACGAGGCCAGCAAGCTCAAGAGCGCCTACGTCACCGCCAAGCACGGCCTGCTGGGGCTGGCGCGGGTGCTGGCCAAGGAAGGCGGGCCCAAGGGCGTGCGCTCGCACGTCATCTGCCCGGGCTTTGTGCGTACCCCGCTGGTGGAAAAGCAGATTCCCGAGCAGGCCAAAGAGTTGAACATCAGCGAAGACGAGGTGATTAAAAACGTGATGCTGAAAGACACGGTGGATGGCGAGTTCACCACCACCGCCGATATCGCCAATCTCGCGCTGTTCCTGGCCGCCTTCCCCACAGCCGCGCTCACCGGCCAGTCCATCGTCGCCAGCCACGGCTGGTGCATGAACTAAAAGGCGCAAGTCATGACGACCGCCACGACGACCCGTCTCACGCAGCGCACAAAGACTGCCTCCTCGCCTGAAGAAGAAACTCGCCGGGCCGCCCCAAGAGTTTCTTCGCCCCCTGGGGGGAGACGTGAGCAAGGCGAGCGTTTCGGGGGGGATCTCATGCCGTCCTGCCGCGCGGATGCCGTGCTGGCGCAGGTGCGGCATTACGACCGCATCGCCCTGGTGCTTCAAGGCGGCGGGGCGCTGGGCGCCTACCAATGCGGCGTGGTGGAGGCGCTGGAAGACTGCGGCGTGCATCCGCACTGGGTGGCCGGTATTTCCATCGGTTCCATCAATGCGGCGCTGATTGCGGGCAACCCGCCGGGCCAACGCGCTGCCGCCTTGCGCACGTTCTGGGAAACCGTCACCCAGCAGCCGCTGCTGCCCACCCTGCCCTGGGAACACGACGCCGCGCTGGCCTGGATTCCCGAACCCCTGCAACCCCAGCTTGCGGTCATGCAGGGGCTGCGCGCCATACTCGAAGGCCAGCGGGGCTTTTTTCTGCCACGCTGGCCGCTAGGCGGCAACAACCCGACGAAGGCCAGCTTTTACGACACCGCGCCGCTGCGCGACACGCTGGAAAAGCTGGTCGATTTCGACCGGCTCAACAGCGGCGAAACCCGCATCAGCGTGGGCGCGGTGAATGTGCGCAACGGCAACCAGGTGGTGTTCGACAGCGCCGAGATGCGGCTCGGCCCCGAGCACATCATGGCCTCGGGCGCGCTGCCGCCGGGTTTTCCGGCGGTGGAGATCGACGGGGAGTTCTACTGGGACGGCGGGCTGGTGTCGAACACGCCCTTGTCGCAGGTGCTGGGCGGCCACCCCAGCCACCACACCCTGGTGTTCCAGGTCGATCTGTGGAGCGCGGCGGGCGAGGTGCCCAAAACCCTGCTCGACGTGGCCGAGCGGCAAAAAGACATCCAGTTTTCCAGCCGCACGCGCATCATCACCTCCACCCTGCAGCGGGCGCAGCAGCAGCGTCGCATTCTGCGCGATTTGCTGCAGCGCATTCCGCTCGACAAACGCGATGCGCTGTGCGAACAGGTGCAGGAAATGGCGCAGGACAAACGCTACAACGTCATCCACCTGATCTACCGCGACAAAGCCTTCGACGGTCAGGGCAAGGACTACGCCTTCGGCCGCGCCGAAATGCGCGCCCACTGGCAAAGCGGTCTCGACGACATGCACCGCACCCTCGACCACCCGGACTGGTTCGCTCTGCCCAGCGCCGAGCAGGGCTTCGTCACCCACGACGTGCACACGCAGGCCTGAGTCGTTGCTCCTTCAGGGCATCAGCAAAGTGACGCCCTGCAGATCGCAGGCCATGACGGCCTGCCGCAGCGCGGCAATGGCTTCATGCCGAGTGAAGCTCTTGCGCCACACCAGCACCACGCGGCGCGTGGGCGGCGGATCGGAAAACGGCACATAACAAACATAATCGGTGCTCGGATCGGCCGCATGCGGCACGTCCTGCCGCGGCACCGACAGTTTGGGCACCACGGTGATGCCCATGCCCGAGGCCACCATCTGCTTGATAGTCTCCAGCGACGAGCCTTCGAAACTCTTGCGGATGCCTTCCGAGCTGGGCGAAAACCGGGCGAACTCCGGGCAGACTTCAAGCACATGGTCGCGAAAGCAGTGGCCGGTGCCGAGCAACAGCATGGTCTCGTCCTTGATCGCCTCGGCGCTCAGCTCCTTGCACGCCGCCATCGCATGGGTGCGCGGCACGGCCACGAGGAAGGGCTCGTCATACAGCGGCGTGACCGCCAGCCCCTGATCGGGGAACGGCTCGGCCAGAATAGCCGCATCCAACTCGCCGGTGCGCAACATTTCCAGCAGGCGGGTGGTGAAGTTTTCCTGCAGCATCAGCGGCATCTGCGGGCTGCGCTTGATGACATTGCGCACCAGCTCGGGCAGCAGATAGGGCGCAATGGTGTAGATGACCCCCAGCCGCAGCGGCCCGGCCAGCGGGTCTTTGCCGCGCTTGGCGATCTCTTTGATCGCCGCCGCCTGCTCGATGACCCGCTGCGCCTGCTCGACGATTTCCGCGCCGATGGGCGTGATGCTCACCTCATTGCCGCCGCGCTCGAACAGACGCACATCAAGTTCTTCCTCGAGCTTTTTGATGGCGACCGACAAGGTGGGCTGGCTGACGAAACAGGCCTCGGCAGCCCGGCCAAAATGCCGCTCGCGAGCGACGGCGACGATATAGCGTAATTCTGTCAGAGTCATAGAAAGAATTAAAACAGAAACGCCGCCAGATTGTGTTAATCAATGCAATTGGGCCTCAGGCGCTCAACCAGTCGAACCCTTCGCCCAGCCAGCGCGCGGCGTGTTGCCGGGCGGCTTCGGGCGCGGCGACCAGCAGACGTTGCGCGGTGTCGCGGGCGGCTTCGAGCAGATCGATGTCTTGCGCCAGATCGGCGTAGCGCAGGCCGGGCACGCCCGACTGCCGCAGCCCCAGCAGTTCGCCCGGCCCGCGCAGTTCCAGGTCTTTCTGCGCCAGGGCGAAGCCGTCGGTGAGTTCGCGCATCGCCCCCAGGCGCTGGCGCGCCGTGGGTGACAGCGGCGAGGTGAACAGCAGCACGCAATCCGACTGCGCCGCACCCCGCCCTACCCGCCCGCGCAGTTGGTGCAACTGCGACAGCCCGAAGCGCTCGGCATGTTCGATCACCATGAGGCTGGCATTGGGCACGTCCACCCCGACCTCGATCACCGTGGTGGCGACAAGCAGGCCAATTTCGCCCGCGCTGAACGCCTGCATGGTGGCGCGCTTTTCCTGCGCCTTCATGCGCCCGTGCAGCAGGCCGACTTGCACCGCCCGCTGACCGGGCCTCGTCGCCAGCGCGGCGCTGAGTTCGGCGTGGGTGGCCACGGCGTTTTGCAGATCGAGCGTCTCGCTTTCCTCAACGAGAGGGCAAACCCAATAGGCCTGCCGCCCCTGCGCGGTCATCGCGCCGACCCGGGCGATGAGTTCGCCGCGCCGATCCGCGCTGACGACGCTGGTTCGCACCGGCGTTCTACCCGGCGGCAGAACATCGATGGTGGACGCGTCCAGATCGCCGAACAGCGCCCTGTCGCGCAGGGCCAGGCGCTGCGCCACGCCGAAGCGATGCTGCTCGTCCACGATCGCCAGCCCCAGCCGAGCAAAACGCACCTGCGCCTGAATGACGGCGTGCGTGCCCAGCACGAGCTGCGCCTCCCCGCTGGCCACGCGCTGCAGCGCCGCCTCGCGCTCTTTTTTCGTCTGGCTGCCCGAAAGCCAGGCGACACCCACGCCCAGCGGCTCCAGCCAGTCGGCGAGCTTGCGCGCATGTTGCGCCGCGAGAATTTCGGTGGGCGCCATGAGCGCGCACTGCCAGCCGGCCGCCACGGCCTGCGCCGCCGCCAGCGCGGCCACGACGGTCTTGCCGCTGCCCACGTCGCCCTGCAGCAGCCGGTGCATCGGCGCGGTCTGCGCGAGGTCGGCGGCGATTTCGGCCACGCAGCGCTCCTGAGCTGCCGTGAGGATGAAGGGGATGGCCGCCCGCAACTGCGCCGGGAGGCTATGCGCCTCGGGCGCGGCGGGCAGCATCGGCGCCTTCCACCGTTGTCGCTGTGCGCGGGCCTGCTGCTGGGCCAGTTGCTGCGCCAGCAATTCGTCGAACTTCAAGCGCCGCTGCGCCGGATGCGTGCCCGCTTCCAGCGCGGGCAAGGCCGCGGCCGGCGGGGCATGCAGGGTGCGCAGACTCGAAGGCAGATCGGGCAGATGATGGCGTGTCAGTTCCTCCTGCGGCACGGTGTCGCGCCAAACCAGCCGCTCAAGCGCCCCAGCCACGGCCTTGCGCAAATAACTTTGCGGCACGCCGGCCGTGGTGGGATAGACCGGCGTGAGCGTGTTCGGCAGGGGCGCGTTGGCGTCCACCAGCTTCCAGGTCGGGTGCACCATCTCCCAGCCAAACAAGCCCTGCCGCACCTGCCCATGCACCCGCAGCCGCACCCCGGGCTGCAAGGTTTTGAGCTGATTGGGATAGAAGTGGAACAGCCGCAGGGTGAGGACGGCGTCTCCCGCTTCCGGGTCTTGCAGCCGCACCAGCAACTGCCGACGCGGCGCGCGGCCCTGTACCTGCGCCTGGGTCACTACAGCATCCGTGGTGACAAGCTCACCGTCGCGCAGCGCATCCAGCGGCGTGAGCCGCGTTTCATCGTCATAGCGCAGCGGCAAATGCAGCGCAAGGTCCCAGTCGGTGTGCAGACCCAGCCGGGCGAGCGGCGTGGGCCGTGCCGGTTTGGCCTTGCCCGCCGGGTCTTTGCGAGGCGCGCTTGCCCGCTGCGGCGGATCGGCAGTGGGGTCTTGCTGAGAGGACTTGCGCGCGGCGGTCATCGAAGCATTCTAAAAATGACAGCAACGTCGTCTGCGCCTGAGCTCGGCATGGCGCACCCGCTGGATACCGAGCCCCCAATAATCCCCCCATTCAATCCCCCCATTCGCACGGGTTTTTGTGGGTCTGGTTATAGTTGTTACAAATTCACTTATTTTGCCCATGTCCAAAGCCCTTTCCACTCTGCGCACAGCCTGGTTCTCCATGCTGGTGCTGCTGCTTGGGTTGGCGCCATTCATTCATGGGCATCTGGGCCAGCCGGTGCAAAGCGGCTGGCACATCCATGCGCTGACGGCCGCGGCGGAAGTGCAGGCCAGTCCGCAATTCAGTTTGCAATCAAGTCCCGACGGCCTGGCCTGCCTTGCCAGCCACCCTCAGCACACGGCGCAGCAGTCGGGCTTTGCGCTGCAGACCCCCGAGCCCAGCGATGTGGAACTGGCCTCGGGCATCGCCCAATCCCGGCTCTCCCAGATCCGCCTGGCCAGCGTATTGATCGACACCGAAGTCGTGCTGCCGACGTTTGCTTTCGCGTCACAGCACTCCTTGGCCGTCACCGCGCTCATTTCTTGGCCGCAACTCTCTGACGACGCGCTTGCGCGCGTCCACCACGGCCTGCCGCCTCCCGGTCAGGCTCCGCCCTCCACTCTGGTCTGATTTTTTTCTGCCGCAACACGCGTGAAACACAGGTGCAACCTGTCACGCGCAAGATGCCACTCAGTCCCAGATGGAGCCCGGCGCATGGCCGGGATGCAAGATGCCCCAATTCTTTTTGTCGCGCAGCCCGTTGGCGTGCGCCGTGTCCGCCAGCCTGTTGAGCCTGGCGCTCGTTTCCCTGCCTGCCGCCGCACAACCCGCGTCGCCCGGCGTCATCGCCATGACGGCCGACCAGCAGACCGCGCTCGGCGTGCGGCTTGCCACGGTGCAGGCCGCCGCGGCCGCGCAGATCGACCTGCCCGCCCGCGTGGCCGTGCCGCTGTCGCAGCAGGCTGTTGTTTCTGCTCCTGCCGCCGGAATGATCACCCGCCTGCTGGTCAACCCGGGCGATACGGTGAAAAGCGGCCAGCCGCTAGCCGAACTCAGCAGCCCGCAAATCGCCCAGTTGCAACGCGAGCGCAGCGAGGCGCAAAGCCGATACGACCTGGCGCAGCGCCAGTTGCAGCGCGACACCACGCTGGTGAACGAGGGCATCGTGCCCGGCGCCCGGCTCGAGGCTGCCCGCGCGCAAAGCCGCGAGGCGCAAGCCATGCTGGCCGAGCGCAATCTGGCGCTCAAGCTGGCCGCAGGCGGCGCTGCGCTCAACGGCGTGGCCACCTTGCGCGCCCCCATCGCCGGGGTCATCACCGAAACCACAGCCTTGCCAGGCCAGCGAGTCGATATGGCCGCACCGCTGTTCCGCATTGCGCGGCAAGGCCAGTTGTGGCTGGAAATAGATGCCAGCCCACAGCAGGCGAGCGCCATTCAGGTGGGCGCCGAAGTGGAGGTGCCCGCACTGCAGGCGCGAGGGGTGGTGCAGGCCAAGTCCACCGCGCTGAACGCGGGGCAGAGCGTGCTAATTCGCGTGCGCGTCACCCAATCCGGCGGTCTGCAAGCGGGCGCCGTGGTGCAGGCGCGCTTGAACCTGCCGACGCAAGCCGGGGTGTGGCGTGTGCCGCCCGCCGCGGTGACGCAGATCGATGGCCGCGATGTCGTGCTCACGGTGACGAAACAGGGCTTTCGCATCGTGCCGGTTACCGTGGCCGGTCGTCTGAATGACGCGGTGATGGTCAGCGGCCCGCTGAAGGCTGGCGACAAGGTGGCAGCCACTGGCGTCGTGGCGATCAAGGCGGCCGCTGGCGAGGTGGCGCCATGAATTTGACGGCCCTCACGCATGGCGCGTTGCGCCAACGCCTGCTGACCCTCGGCGCGATGCTGGCGCTGGTGGCGGGCGGCATTTTTGCCTGGCGCGCGCTGCCCATCGACGCCTTTCCCGACGTGTCTTCGCCGCAGGTGAAAGTCATCATGAAAGTACCGGGCATGACCCCGGAAGAGGTGGAGACGCGGGTTGTCCTGCCCATCGAGCAAGAGGTGCTGGGCATTGCCAACAAGCGCATCGTGCGTTCGGTGTCGAAGTACGGCATTGCCGACATCACGGTGGATTTCGTCGAGGGCACCGATGTGTATTGGGCGCGTCAACAGGTGGGAGAGGCGCTGGCGAATGTGCGCGGCGACCTGCCGGCTTCGGCGATGGGCGGGCTCGCCCCCATCACCACGCCTTTGTCCGACCTGTACATGTTCACCATCGAGGGACCGGCCAGCCTGGAAGAGAAGCGCAGCGCGCTGCAATGGCTCATCCGCCCGGTGCTGCGCACCGTGCCCGGCGTGGCCGATGTGAACATGCTCGGCGGCGATGTACGCGCCTTCGCGGTGCAGCCCGATCCGGCGCGGCTGGCCGCCTGGGGGCTGTCGCTCAATCAGTTGCGCACCGCGCTGCAGGTCAACAACAGCAATGACGGCGCCGGCCGCCTGGACGAAGGCGAAGAAACCCGCATCGTGCGGGTGCAGGGCGCATTAGCCAATGCCAACGACATTCGCAACACCGTCGTCGCCAATGTGCGCGGCACTCCGGTGCGCATCAGCGATGTGGCGCAGGTCAGCGTGGACAGCAGCACGCGCTACGGCATCGTCACCGCAAACGGCAAGGGCGAGGCGGTCGAAGGCATTGTGCTCGGCCTGCGCGGCGCCAATGCGCAGCAGGTGATCCACGGAGTGAAAGCACGCCTGGCCGAGCTGGAGCCGCGTCTGCCCCAAGGCATGACCATCAAGGTGTTCTACGACCGCAGCCAGCTGGTCGAGCGCGCCGTGGGCACCGTGCTCGAAGCGCTGGGAGAGGCCGTAGTGCTGGTGATCGTCATGCTGCTGCTGTTCCTCGGCAACTGGCGCGCAGCGCTCGTCGTGGCCATCACCCTGCCGCTATCGGCCCTGGCGACCTTCATTCTCATGCGCTGGTTTGGACTGAGCGCCAACCTCATGAGTCTGGGCGGTCTGGCCATTGCGCTGGGCATGCTGGTCGATGCCGCCGTGGTGGTGGTGGAAAACCTGGTGAACCACATGAGCCACGACCCGCAACACGCGCCGGATCACAACCCGGGCGGCGCCACCACCGACCGGCTGGGACGCATCCTGCGCGGGGTGTCGGAAGTGTCGGGGCCGGTGCTGTCGGGCGTGGCCATCATCGCCATCGTCTTTTTGCCGCTGCTCACCCTCGAAGGGCTGGAGGGCAAGCTGTTTCGCCCGGTGGCGCTGACCATCGTGTTCGCGCTGGGCGCGTCGCTGCTCATTGCGCTGACCATCGTTCCGGTGATGGCCTCTTTGCTACTCAAGACCGCGTCGCACACCGACCCCTGGCTGGTGCGCAAGCTCTCCGCCGGTTATCGGCGCGTGCTGGACTGGAGCTTCAATCACACCCGCATCGTCGTGACCGTGGCGCTGCTGTCGCTCGTGGCTGCCGGTTGGGCCTACACCCGGGTGGGCAAGACTTTCATGCCCACGCTCGATGAAGGCGATGTGATCGTGCAACTGCAAAAGCTGCCCTCGGTCAGCCTGGGCGCTACCGCCGCGCTCGATCTGCGGGTGCAGCAGGCGCTGCTCAAGGAGGTGCCCGAGATCAAGTCCATCGTCGCCCGCAGCGGCTCGGACGATCTGGGCCTCGACCCCATGGGGCTGAACGAAACCGACACTTTCCTGGTGCTCAAACCCATGTCGCAGTGGCGCGGCAGCAAGGACGAGGTGATCGAGGCCATGCGCAAGGTGCTGGAACGCTTCCCCGGCGTGGACTTCGGCTTCACCCAGCCGATCGAGATGCGCGTGTCCGAAATGCTCACGGGTAGCCGCGGCGATCTGGTGGTGAAAATCTTCGGCCCCGACATCGCCCAGCTGGGCGATCTGTCGCAACAGGTGGCCGAGACGCTCAAAGCCGTGCCCGGCGCGCAGGAAGTGCTCGCCGCCCGACCGGAAGGCGTGCAATACCTCACCGTGCAAGTCGATCGTCTTGCCGCGGGCCGCGCCGGGTTCGATGTGGACAGCCTGCAGCAAGACCTGCGCGCCCTGGTCGAAGGCCAGCCGCAGGGCATGGTGCTCGAAGGCGTGCGCCGCACCCCGCTGCTGCTGCGCGGGGGCGCCGATCTGCGCAGCAATCCGCAGGCGTTTGCCCAGGTATCGATCACCGCGCCGGATGGCACCGCCTACCCGCTGTCGCAACTCGCCCGCCTCACCCCCACGCAAGGTCCGGTGCTGGTGGCGCATGAAGACGGCAGCCGTTTTGCCGCGGTGCAGGCCAATGTCAGCGGGCGCGATCTGGTGAGCTATGTGGCCGACGCCAAGCAGGCCGTGGCCACCAAGGTGAAACTGCCGGAAGGAACACGGCTGGAGTGGGGCGGCCAGTTCGAGAATCAGCAACGCGCCGCTGCGCGCCTGGGGCTGGTGGTGCCAGTGGCGCTCGCGCTGATTTTCGTGCTGCTGATGACCACCTTCGGCTCGGTGCGGCAGTCGGTGCTGGTGTTCGCCAACATTCCCTTCGCTCTCGTCGGCGGGGTGATTGCACTGTGGGCCAGCGGCCAATACATGTCGGTGCCTGCCTCGGTGGGCTTCATCGCGTTGCTGGGCATTGCCGTGCTCAACGGTGTGGTGCTGGTCAGCCATTTCAACGAGCTGCTGCAGCGCGGGCTTCCGTTGGCGCAGGCCGTGCGCGATGGCGCCATGCGCCGACTGCGGCCGGTGATGATGACCGCCACCATCACCGCGTTCAGCCTCATCCCCCTGCTGTCGGCCACCGGGCCGGGCTCGGAAATCCAGAAGCCGCTGGCCATCGTGGTCATCGGCGGATTGATCACGTCCACCGCCCTGACCCTGGTGCTGCTGCCCCTGATGTTTGCCCGCTTCGGTCTCGCGCGCATTGCGCGCGAGACCGAAGCCGCAACCCAAAAGACGGAGAACGTCTGATGAAACCGCTATCCAAACCCTTTACCTTGAGTGCATTGAGTGCCGCGCTTGCCCTTACGCTGACCGCAGCTCCCACCTGGGGCGCCGAGAAGGCATGGGCCAAGTCGGCGGATACGCCTTCGCTGCAAGCCGCCCTGCCCGCCTTGAGCGAACTGCCCAGCCCGACACTGCCGCAAATCGCCGCGGTGGACCAGATCCTGACCGAAACACCCGCGCTGCAAGAGGCGCAAGCCCTGCTACAAGCCGCGGCACAAAACGGCGCCGTGCTGCGCGCCGGAACCAACGAGTTCACCGGTCAGGCGCAGGTACAGCAGCGCCGCATCGAGTCACTGCCCGACAGCGGGCGCTACAACGAATGGCAGTTGCTCATCAACCGCCAGTTGCGTCTGCCGTCGCAGGCGCAGGCCGATGGCCGCATGGCCGAAGCGTTGCAGACTTCAGCGCAGGCCGCACTGGTCGCGACGCGCCAGCAGTTTCTCGGTGCCTTGCTGACCGCCTGGTTCGCGGCCCAGCGCGCGCAGGCCGAGGCCGTGCTGGCGCAGCAGGATCTCGACTTGATCAATGCCCAGGTCAAGGCGCTGCAACGTCGCCAGTCTCTGGGGGACGCCAGCGTGCTGGAGCTGGAGCAGATGCAGGCCGAGCAGGCCCGGGCGCAATCGACCCTGCTGCTCGCGCAGGGCATGGCAGCCAGCAGCCGCGCCGCCTTGTTTGCGCGCTACCCGGCGCTGTCGCGCGGCGGCAGTCTGCAAGGTCAGACCGATCCCGGCGCGCTCGCACTGCCTACCCTGAACGCCGAGCAACTGAGCGCGCGGGCGGTGCAAGCCAGTCCGTTGCTGGTCCAACAGCGCGCCATGCTGCAAAAGGCGCAGGCGATGGCAGCGCAAGCCCACGCCGCGCGCACGCCGCAACCTACGGTGGGCGCCTACATCGGGTCGGACCGCGGGGGTAGCGAGCGCATCGTCGGCCTGCAGTTCGCGATGCCGTTTGGCGGCTCGGCGCGCGTGTCGCAAGAGCGTGCCGCGCTGGCAGAAGCGGATGCCGCGCAGTGGCGTCTGCGCGATCTGCAGGCGCAGGCCGAAGCGGACTTCCAGCGGCTTTACGCCGATGCACAGGCGCAGGGGGCTGCGGTCAAAGCCACCGAACAGGCCGCGCAGGTGCAGACCCAGGCCAGCAACCGCATGTTGCGCGCCTATCAGTTGGGCGAAGCCGGCATGTCGGACTGGCTGCTCGCCCGGCGCAGTGCGCTGGAGTCCACGCGGCTCGTGCTGCAATCGCGTTTCGACGCGGCGACCTCCAGCGCTCAACTCAAGCTGCAAACCGGCTTGCTTTACGAACTGACGCCGTAGGCAATGGATTTGCCCCTAACCGCCCGCCGCCGAACCTGCGAGGACAGAGCCCCCCCTGATGGGCCGTCTGGGTTCAATACACCGGCCAGTCGCGCATGGAAAACAGGCGCTGGTGCTCGCGGATGGCGTAGCGGTCGGTCATGCCGGCCAGATAGTCGGCGATGGCGCGGGGCTGGCGGGCAGCGTCCTCCCGCTGATAGGCGCGCGGCAGCAGGCGCGTATCGGCGTGATAGGCCTCAAATAATTCGGTGAGCAATCGCTGCGCCTTGGTAGTGTTGCGCAGCACGTCGGGGTGTCGGTAGAGGCGGTGCAGCAAAAGCTGCTGGAGCTGCTGCAACTGCTCTTGCACCGGCGCGCTGAAGGCCGCCAGTGGCGGCGCGGCACGCACGGCGTCGGGCGAATCGACGCCCGACTGACGGATGCGCTGCGCCGTTTCGGCCACCAGGTCGGCAATGAGCGCCGAGATCATGCGGCGGATGGTTTCGGCCACCCGCCGCCGCCCCTGCACGGCCGGGTAGGCGCGTTGCACGGCGTCGAGGTGCCCGGCGAAGAACGGCACCGTCTGCAGCTCCTCCAGGTCGATCAGCCCGGCGCGCAGGCCGTCGTCGATGTCGTGATTGTTGTAGGCGATGGCGTCGGCCAGGTTGGTGATCTGCGCTTCCAGACTGGGTTGGTCGCCCTGCAGAAAGCGCGCGCCGATTTCGCCCAGATGTTCGGCGTTGCGCCGCGAGCAATGTTTGAGCACACCCTCACGGGTCTCGAAGCTGAGGTTCAGGCCGTTGAAGGCGGCGTAGCGCTCTTCCAGCGTAGTGACCACGCGCAGCGATTGCAGGTTGTGCTCGAAACCGCCGCCCTGGGGGGCATGTTTTCGCATGCAGGCGCCCAACGCATCCTGCCCTGCATGGCCGAAAGGCGTGTGTCCCAGATCGTGCGCCAGGGCCAGCGCCTCGGTGAGGTCTTCGTTCAAGCGCAGTGCCCGGGCGAGAGCGCGAGCGATTTGCGCGACTTCCAGACTGTGCGTCAGGCGGGTGCGGAACAGATCACCCTCGTGGTTGAGAAACACCTGGGTTTTATATTCCAGCCGCCGAAAGGCCGAGCTGTGGATGATGCGGTCGCGGTCGCGCTGGTAGCCGGTGCGATCCAGCGGCGGCGGTTCGGCATGTTCACGCCCGCGAGAGGTTGAGTCATCGCAGGCGTAGGCGGCAAGCGTCATGCCGAGGACACGGCTTGCGGCTGCGACGGCTGCAGATGCGCGGCTATGCTGGCCTGCGCTTCCGTCATGGGCGCGGCGCGCAGCACCGGGCGCCCCAGCCCGTTGAGCAGCACAAAACGCACTTCGCCGCCCTCGGTCTTCTTGTCCACCTGCATACACTCGGCCCAGCGCTCGGCGCCCAGGTCGGGCGCGCGCACGGGCAGACCGGCGCGGGCGATCAGCCGCGCCAGCCGCTCGGCATCCGCAGGGGCGAGCAGGCCCAGACGCACCGACAGATCGGCCGCCAGCACCATGCCCGCGCCCACCGCTTCGCCGTGCAGCCAGTTGCCATAGCCCATACCGGCCTCAATAGCGTGACCGAAGGTGTGACCGAAATTGAGAATAGCGCGCAGCCCGGTCTCGGTCTCGTCCTGCGCCACCACCTTCGCCTTGATGCGGCAGCACCGCGCCACGGCCTCGGCCAGGGCGGCATCGTCCTGCGCCCTGAGCGCGTCGATATGCGCTTCGAGCCAGGCGAGAAAATCGACATCGGCAATCGCCGCGTGCTTGATGACCTCCGCCAAGCCGGCCGAGAGTTCGCGCGGCGGCAGGGTGTGCAAGGTGGACAGATCGGCCACCACCAGCCGGGGTTGATAGAACGCCCCGATCATGTTCTTGCCCAGCGGA